>NZ_ANNI01000007.1 GCF_000466745.1 Campylobacter concisus ATCC 51562
GGGAAACGAGATTCGAACTCGCGACCCCAACCTTGGCAAGGTTGTGCTCTACCCCTGAGCTATTCCCGCAGTTAAAATGAAGTCCGCATTCTATCAGATTGTTTTTCATTTGTCAAGATTTTATGGAAGTTTTATAAGAGAAATTTCACTATTTTGTAAAATTTCGCTTTGATCTGGGCTAGTTAAAAACATAAAAGTACTTTTTAAAATATGATCTATCATGCCAGAGCCGTATTTTCCACCATTTGTTGCTATAAATTTATCATTTTCAATATTTCCAAAAATGGCATTGATCCTGCCTGATTTTACCTTTAAATTTTGCGCATTTATAGCATTTTGTATCACAAAGCAATCCTCTTTTAAAAGAGGCAAAACAAGCATCATCATGCAAACATAAGCTGCCATTGGATTTCCAGGAAGGACAAAAATAAGTTTGCCATCTTTTTCATAAGCCTTGCAAGGTTTGCCAGGTCTTATATCAATATGTGAAAAAATTTCATTGTATCCAAGCTCGCTTAGAGCTATTTTCATAAAGTCAGCCTCACCAGCGCTTGCTCCGCCAGAACAGATAACTATGTCGTAGTTTGTGGCATTTAGAAATGCCTGTTTGACAGCACTTAGCTCATCTTTTATGATGCCAAGATATGAGCTATCTTGCCCAATAGAACTTAAAAGTGCAGCGATGCCAAAGGCATTTGCATTGTAAATTTCATCCTCGCTCGCTCTTTGCCAAGGCTCGATGATCTCGTTTCCGCTTGAGTAAACTGCAACACTAGGCTGTTTTTTAACATTTATAAAACTTATGCCCTGTGCTGCTAGTATCATTATGCCTCTAGTGTTTAAAACCTCGCCACTTTTTAATAAAATTTCACCAATCTTTACCTCTTCGCCTTTAAAGCGATACCCATCACCTTTTTTAAGATTATTTGGTGCTTTTATAAAATTTCCATCAACTACGCAGTCTTCAATCTTTATGATAGTATCAGCACCCTTTGGCATCTTCGCGCCAGTCATTATCTTAACGCACTCATTTTTGCCGATGCTTAGCTGCTCTTTATCGCCTGCAAAGGCACTTGCAACTATTTTATATGGCTTGTCTTTATCTTCAAATTTCACAGCAAAGCCATCAAGCGCAGAGTTATCAAAACATGGCAAGTCTTTTACCGCCACTACATCATTTGCCAATGTTTTACCAAGAGCCATGCTGATAGGTAAAATTTCACTATCTGTTTTTAATTTGAATTTAGATTTAAGCGCATCTAATGCATCATTTAGTAGCATTTTTACTCCTCAAGCCTAGTAATATTTGCACCAAGGCCTTGAAATTTCTCTTCTAAATTTTCATATCCTCTATCAAGGTGATAAATTCTATGTACCAAGCTTTCGCCATTTGCTATAAGAGCAGCTAGTATCAGCGCTGAGCTAGCTCTAAGATCTGTCGCCATCACATCGGCTGCATTTAGCTTGGCTGGTGCATAAACGCTTGCAATATGCCCATTTAATTTAATATCTGCTCCCATTCTAGCAAGCTCGCTAACGTGCATAAAGCGGTTTTCAAAAAGTCTCTCATCTATCGTGCTAACACCATTTGCCGCAAGGCAAAGCGCCATAAATTGAGCTTGCATATCTGTTGGAAAGCCCGGATACTCAGTGGTTCTTATCTCTACTGGTTTTATCTCTTTTGCTGGCAATATCGTGATCTTGTCGCCATCTATCTCTATACCAAAACCCATCTCTTCAAATTTATTTAAAATAGCCGTCATATGGGCTGCATTTGCCTTTGTGACTGAAATTTTGCTATTTGTTATAGCTCCAGCACAAAGGTATGTACCAGCCTCAATCCTATCAGGGATGACCTCGATATCGCAAATTTCAAGCAATTTTTGGCCGCTTCCAGTTATCTTTAGTTCACTTGTGCCGATGCCTTCTATTTTAACGCCACTCTTAGCCAAAATTTCACAAATTTGCACCACTTCAGGCTCAAGCGCTACGTTAAAAAGCTCTGTCGTGCCGTGAGCTAGAGCTGCAGCCATGATGATATTTTCGCTGCCAGTTACGGTGATCTTATCAAAAACGATCTTTGCGCCTTTTAGTCCATTTGGTGCTGTTGCAACGACGTAGCCTTGCTTTATTTCGATATTTGCTCCCATTTTTTCGAGTGCATTTAGATGCAGATCAATAGGTCTTTGTCCGATCGCACATCCTCCAGGTAGGCTCACTTCGCAGTGGCCAAAACGTGCAAGAAGCGGTCCGAGCGTTAAGATCGATGCTCTCATCTTTCTAACGATGTCATAATTTGCAGTAGTTGAGCTTACACTGCTTGTATCTATGCTTAGTGAGTTTTTGTCTTTAAATTCGCACTTTGCTCCTAGGTTAGTTAGCAGTTGGCAAAGCGTTTTTATATCAGCGACATTTGGGATATTTGTTAAATTTACACTTTTTTTTGCGAGTAAGGTTAGGGCGATGATCGGTAGAGCAGCATTTTTAGCACCGCTTATTTTTACTTCGCCACTTAGTTTGGTATTTCCTTTTATCTTTAAATAGTGCATCATTGTTTTTTGCCTTAAGAAAATATGTTTTTTGCCGATATTATATTGCTTTTTAACTTAGAATAAAGAAAGCAAAGCACTATTTCCGGTTCATTTACGTTTAAAAGTTAAAATTGCAAATACTAAAATTTTGGATATAAATATGTCAAATTCAATAAATAAAAAAATCTTTTTTATTCTTAGCATTATATTTTTTACAGGTTGTTCTTTTACCTCTAATCAACCGACAACTCCACAAAATGAAACAAATCAGACCGTAACTTCAAGTGTTGATTTTAGCGAGCAAATGATTGGTGAAATCATAGATGAAGATAATGATAGAGAAGATAAAAAATTTGGTTCTTTTTTTAAAAAATACCTAAATACAAGAGCTGGCGGTGATTGCTCAGGATTCGTTTCTATCGTAAATGCAAAGCATCAAAATATGTATTTTGATGAAAAGACAATAAATCGCTACTACGATAATGGCGGTAGAAAGTCAAAAGCGATCTATAATTTTTATGAAAGTAAAAATTTAATTACTCATAAAAATCCAAAAATAGGCGATCTTGTATTTTTCTCAAATACTCTTGGCAAGGGTGTTCAGAAAAATAAAGATAAGAAAAATATCACTCATGTTGGCATAGTTACAGCTGTTCTTGGCGATGAGACGGTAAAATTTATACATAATTCTGGCGGAAAGATAATTCATAGCTATATGAATCTAAAACAAAAAAATGTGCATCTAAAAGGAAATCAAGAGATAAATAGCTACCTTGTAAGGTGTTCAAACTCAAGTTGCTTGGCAGCAAATAGATTTGCTGGATATGGCAAAGCAAAATAAATCAGAAATTTTTACTAAAAACCTTTTAAAACAAATACTAGGCTCAAATTTTAAGCATTATTTATATAAATTTACACTTGTAAATGCAGATTTAAATAAAGAGAAAATATGAATTTTTTTGATGAAATTTGGGAAATTTTAAATGAAGGTGACATCGGGCTTAAATTTTTAAAATTTGAACTATTTTATGAGAAATTTAAACGAGATTTTAATATAAATTTTTGTGAAAGCTCTAAACCAAACGAGCTAATAACGCCTAGCTATGCAAAATTTTGTGAAGTAGTTAGCATGAAAGAGCTAAACAAAAAAGTAAAGCCAAAGGATAAAAATTTAAATTTTATCCATTCGGTAGCTCATATTGAATTTAGTGCTATTGACATCGCGCTTGATGCTTGTTATAGATTTAGAAATTTGCCAAGAGAATTTTATGAAGACTGGCTAGAAGTAGCTGAAGATGAGATCAGACACTTTTGTATGATAGAAAATTTGCTCTTAAAACAAGGCGGTAGATACGGCGAACTAAGTGTGCATGATGGCCTATTTATCGCACTTCAAAAGACTTCAGATAGTCTAACTAGCCGTATGGCGCTACTGCCACGATATATGGAGGCAAACGGCCTTGATGCAAACGCTCATATTATAAAAAGGCTCGAAGGTGAGGGCGGAAACGAAGAGCTCATTGAGTGCCTAAAAGTCATCTTAAAGGAGGAGGTCTCTCATGTTTATAAAGGCGATAAGTGGTTTAAATTTGCTTGTAAAAAAGAGGGTATTGATGAAAATAGTTACTTTGACATTATCTTAAGTTTGTATCCAAATTCATTTAAAAATGTTAGAGAGATCAATGAGCAAGATCGCTTAAAAGCTGGATTTAGCAAAGAAGAGCTTTGCTTGATAAAGAATTTCTCAAAGGAGAGATAGTGAGTAAAATTTATTTCATAAGACATTCAAAAGCGGTTGATGAGAATAAGGACGGAGCTAAAGATGCCTTAAGGGAGCTTAGTCAAAAAGGCAAAGAAGACGCTAAATTTATGGCAAATAGACTAAAAATGTATGATGTGATGCCAGGAGCCATCTTTTCAAGCAGTGCTAAAAGGTGCGAGCAAACGGCAAAGATTATCACTAAAACTTTAAAATTTAAAGAAGAGACCAGCCTTATAGATGAGCTTTATGATATAAGTTTTGAAGATCTTTTAAAATTTGTCAAAAATATAGATGAGAGTTTGGATGAAATTTTTATCATCACGCACAACCCAAGCATAACTGAAATTTGTGAGTATTTAAGCGATTCATCAATAGACAATATCCCAACTTCTGGAATATTTTGCGTTGAGTTTGGATGTAAATTTAGTGAGTTAAAAGAGGGTAGTGCAAAAGCGTTATTTTTTGACCACCCCAAAAAACATCAAAGATAATTTAACACTTTAGTTTTTATCTTTAAAAATTTCGTTATACGAAGCAAAAATTTGCTCGCTTAGATCTTCTATTTTTTTAGACTTATCAACAAAATAATTTAAATTTTGTTCATTATAGCCAGAAGCTGACTTCTCGAGCAAGAGTTTGATTTCATTATTTAGCGACGTTGTAAGTTCTTTTGACTTATCAAAATTTTTATTTTGCTTGTGTTCGCTTATACTCTCGTTCTCATACCAATCTAGCAGACTTTGCGCTAAATCACGTATTTCTTCACTATATCCTTGTTCGTTTATAAGATCAGAGTACACTTTAGTTTTGTAGGCAATTTGCGAAATTTTTGCAATTATGGCAAAGGTTTTATTTTCGACATATTTTGATGTTTGAGCAGTATTTTGTGCATTTGCATTAAACTCGCTCAATACCTTTTTGAAATTTTCTACATTTTGTGTCGTTAGTTTAGAAATTTCATCGATTTTTTTAGAATTTTCATCGATATCATTTACCTCTTGCTGAAGTGTTTTTATATTGACTTCTATGTCGCTTGCGGCTTTTTGTGTGTTTTCAGCTAGTTTTCTTACCTCATCAGCAACTACCGCAAAACCACGTCCGTGCTCTCCTGCGCGGGCAGCTTCAATGGCGGCGTTAAGAGCAAGCAGATTTGTCTGATCGGCAATATCTTTTATTAAATTTAAAACAGAGCTTATTTCAGAAGCCCTAGTGCTTAGCATACCAGTAGCATTTGAGCAGCTTTGTACTAGACCATCAAGCTCTCCCATGTTTTGACTAAGTTCGACGATGTTTGACATATTTTCTCTTGCTATTTGTGCAGTTTGTTTAGCATCTGTTGCTGTTTGGCTTAAATTTTTGATACTTTCATTTAGATCATCTCTTACATAATTTATACCATTTATACCGTTTCCAAGTTTGTCAAGCTCGCTTGATAGAAGACCTCTAACCTTGCTTTTTTGGCCGTCTTTTATACCTGTGACACCCTTGCTCATAGATATGGCATTTCGTTTAAATAAACCCCTAAACCCTTCTACAAATATATTTCTATATGTTTTCGAGTTTTGTGCAGCTTGGACTGAGGTTGAAATTTCACGTTGAAGCGCCTCAACTTGATCTAATAGATCATTTATGCCAAGGGCGACTTCATACATCTCGTCCTTTTCTCCAACATTGACAATGCGAGGCTCTAGTATGCCATTTCTTGCCGATTTGACAACACTTAAAATCTCATTTATTGCATTTGATTTTTTCTTAAACATATCTAGAGCCTTTGTAAGTTGTTTATAAATTCATCATAGCTTGTTGATTTTTCTTCCAAAAAATTAAATAAATATTTTTTAGATGCTTCGATACCGCCATCTCGTTCTAGCTCAAGTAGTTTTGCATAAAGTGGTTTTATGATCTCTATCGCTTTTGCATTTGGCTTACGTCTAACAGAATAGTATCCAACGATATTATCTTGTTGATCAAGTGAAGCTGTGATATTACCAAATACCCAGTAAAATCCACCATTGAGAGTTTTATTTTTAATAAAGGCAAAAATTTCCTCTTTATTTTGTATGCGCTCCCAAAGTAGCTTAAAAATAACTCTTGGCATATCAGTGTGTCTTATTATATTGTGCGGTTTTCCCAAGAGATCACCTTGTTTTACTCCTACGATATTTAAAAAAGGCTCGTTGCAATAAGTGATCCTTCCTTTTGTATCTGTTTTTGAAACTAAAAATGCGTTCTCATCAACGCCATATTCTCTTTCTATAGGCATTTTACTCCTTTAAATGTTGATTTAATTTTTAACAGCTTTTGCCATATCCCACATTGGCATAAATATACCAAGGGCGAGCAAAAGCACCATAGCTGCGATAAATATTAGTAGTATCGGCTCAATATAGTTTGAAATATTATCAATAATATCATTAAATTTCACTCTATAATAATCAGTAACTTTTTGTGTCATGTCATCTAAGCTACCACTTTGTTCGCCAGCACCTATCATTTGTATAAGCATGCCCTCATAAAGTCCTGTTTGCCTAAAGGCCTCGGTTAAGCTTATGCCGCGACCAACCAGTACTTTTACAGCAGTTAGCTTATTTCTTATATCTTGATTTGAAACAGTTACAACGGCAGTATCTAGCGCATCAGCGATAGGAAGTCCTGCGCGAACAAGCTCTGTAAAGATTAGATTAAATCTACTCATATTTGCAAAAAATATTATTTTGCCCACAAGATAGACTTTTAGTAGATATTTATCGACCTTATCCCTAAAATTTTCATCATTTGAATATTGCCTTTTTAGCAAAAAAGCAAATGCGACAAGAACAACTATTATGTATATACCGTAATTGCTCATTATGTATTCAATGTTTAGTAAAATTTTAGTAGGAAGTGGGAGATCGGCATTAAGCTGGCTAAAAATTTCTCGAAATTGTGGAACAACTGATGTCATAAGCACAATAAAAGCCAAAATTATAGAGCATATTACGGTTATTGGATACCTTATGGCTTTTTTAAATTTTTGCTGGTTATCCCAGACTTCCTGTAAGATAGAAGCTAGCTTTGATAATGCATCGGCCATATTACCAGTACTCTCTCCAAGCCTTACCATAGCGACAGTGACATCGCCTAGCTCTTCTTGAAAATTTTCTATACTTTGAGTTAAGCTTGCACCTTGATTTAGGTCTTCATCTAGTGTTTGAAATATTGCTTTTAGCCTTTTATCCTCGGTAGCATTTGCTGTCTCTTTTATGCCATCATGTATTGATATACCAGCATTAGTCATAACGCTAAGTTGCCTTATGGTAGCAACAAGAGCTGGAATTTTTACTTTTGAAGAAGAGAAAATTTTGTTAAATTTTTCTTGCAAGTCCAAAAAATCATTATTGATACTTGAAACTTGAGTTTCTTTGATCTTTACTATCATGCCTTGAATATTTGCACGATTTTTTACATCATTTTTGCTATTGGCCTTTAGGCTCATCTTTTGGCGTTTGCCATCTTTTATATATTCTATTTCATAAAATTTCATATCTTGGCAACTCTATATACTTCTTCGATTGTTGTTACACCATTTGCTGCGCGTATAACGCCATCGTGGAACATATCTATAAAGCCTTCGTCATAGGCAGCCTTTTTAAGCTCTTCTTTTGAAGCGTTGTTTGCTACGATACTTGCTATATGATCGCTGATAGACAATATTTCACTTATCATTTCACGCCCTAGATATCCGGTTTGTGAGCAGTGTTGGCAACCTACGCTTTTATAAAACTGATAATCTTTAGGAAGAAATTTCTTAATCTCATCAAGAGCTTTTTGAGATAGCGTGACTTTTTGTTTGCAATACGGGCAAAGCTTTCTTACAAGCCTTTGCGCCTCAATGCAAACTAGTGCACCACTCACTAAATATGGCTCAATACCCATATCAACCATACGAGGTAAAGCGCTAATAGCGTCGTTTGTATGAAGTGTAGAAAAAACCAAGTGGCCAGTTAGTGCTGCTTGAATTGCGATTCTAAGCGTCTCTTGATCTCTGATCTCACCTATCATAATAATGTCTGGATCTTGCCTTAAAATAGAGCGAAGAGCTGAGATAAAAGTAAGCCCAGCCTTCTCATTTACATGTACTTGTTGGATCATATTTAGCTGATACTCAACCGGATCTTCAACGGTAATAATCTTAGTTTTTACACTTTTTATGTCATTTAATGCACCATAAAGTGTAGTCGTTTTTCCTGATCCTGTCGGACCAGTAACTAGGATGATGCCATAAGGCGCTTTCATGCTCTTTTTAAACTTAGCAAAGTTATCTGGATGCATACCGAGGTCTTCAATGTTTATGATAACTTTTGATTTGTCCAAAATTCTTAAAACTATGCTTTCGCCGTTTAAAATAGGTAGTGTGGAGATACGAAAATCGTACTCTTTATCTAAAATTTGAGCTGAAAATCTACCATCTTGTGGGCGGCGACGCTCTGCGATATCCATATTTGAAAGTAGCTTCATACGGCTAACCATCGGAGGATAGATATCTTTATCAAATATAAATGTCTCACTTAGCATACCATCTATCCTGCTTCTTACGATGCAGTTTGTCTCAGTTGGCTCGATGTGAATATCGCTTGCTCTGCTTTGAATAGATGTTTTTAAAATTATCTCAATTAGTTTTAAAATTCCAGAGCTTTCTGTGCTTTGCCCTTGACTGCTAGAGCTTGAAAGCTCTTTTCTAATCTCTGTAATGACGTCTTTTATACTTTCATTAAGAGCTATTTTATTTATATATTTTTCTATCTGGGCTGGATCGGCGCAAGCTACTTTTAATAGCTTTCTGTTAAATAAATTTTGAACTTTATCTTGAATGATCACATCAAAAGGATTTTTAAAAGCAACATAAACGCTTATCTCATCTTCTTTTACAGGGATGGCGTTATATGATTTTAGCTGCGAGGTGCTTAGCTTTTCACTGATACGGTAGTCGATATCTATATCATCAAGATCAAAAAATGTGATTTTAAATTTATCACATACATATTGAATAAAGCGCTTTTGATCTATCTGAAGACTAGTCGAAATTTCATCAATGTCAGTGTGTCCTCTTCTATAAATATCAGATAGAATTTCAAAAAAAATCTCTTCTTCTAGCATATTTTCTTCAAGCAAAATAGCCAAAAGACTTTTTTCGTTTATTTTTTTTATCTCTATAATCTTTAAAATTTGCTCATCATTTAGTTTATTAAGTTGTTCTAATGTCTTTAGCGTTAAATTTTCTAAATTATTCATCTCTTCTCTTTATCTATACTCAATCTGCGAAGTAAGATCGTCATTTTTAAAAATTTTTAAAATCATTTTTGCAAAATTTGAGCCAACAATTGCACTAAGCTCATATCTTGTGTCTGAATTTGGCTCTTCAAAAATAAATACGCCAAGCTCCTCAACGTATTCTTTTTTGACAAATTTATCAAATATAAATGAAAGAATGTAATCGCTCTTTGGAAGCCTAATATAGCTTATATCAGCCCCATCCAAGATAGCATGAAGCAATAGCTTTTTTTTAAGTAATATATCAGCAAAATACGCTGCATTCTCTCTTGAGCTTTGTGTTTTTGATAGTTTGCTTGCTGGAAGAGCGAGCCTATCTATATCATTTGTTTTTAAGCAAGATATGCCAAAGATATTAAGAAATTCTTCATTTTGTGAATCTTTTAAAAGATCTTGTATTTTTTGATTACAAATTTTAGGATATTCAGCTTTTTCAAAATAACTTTTAATGTCAGCCGTCCCAATAGCAAAGGCATTTAATGATAAAAATATAATAAGTAAAAATTTCACAACGTATCACTTTTTATCTTATTTATTAGCTCATTTATCTCGGGCTTATTTTTATTTTTATTATATTCTTCTAATGCGCGCAAGGCATCATCTTTTTGTTTTAGCATATATTTTGCCTTAGCAAACATGACCCAAGACTCCTCAATGCTACTATCTAAATTATTTGCCGATAGTGCCCATTTTATAGTGTCGCTATATCTTTTATCTTGATAGCATTTTCTTGCTATTTTAAGGGCTATTTCTGGATTTTTATTTTTATTAAAATCTTCCTTTAGTATAGAAATTTCATTGTTTTCACTTGAAATTTGAATATCAATTTTTGGCTTTGCCTTTGGTTCTAATTCTATTATTTCTTCATTTGGTAAAGGCTGTTCATTTTGCATATTTTCATTTTCAGTTGGTAAATTTAGCTTTAACCAACCGCCACCGCTTCTTTGCTTTTTATCTGCTGTCTGCTCTTTGTTATCTTCATTTAATTTTATGGATTGTTCTAGCTTTTTGGCTATTTTCTCAGCAAGCTCATCTTGCTTCTTATCTGATTCAAACCTCTCTTTTGCCTGCTCACTTTTTTGTTTGCCATCTTCTAAAATATTTTTGCTGACATTAGTTTCAGCAAAGGTCATGTTCTTTTCTTTTATATCTGTTTGTATTGTCAAATTTTTCTCAACTAAAGTTGGAGTATCGGTTGTCTCTTTTTCGTTTTTAGCATTTGAGAAAAATAAAAAAGCACCAAAGATAAAAGCAATTAGCAAGGTTGTAATAATTAAAAGACCTAGCTTTTTATGTGACAACAATTTTAAAAGGCTATTTTTATTCTTTTTTTCGTACTCTTCATAAAGCTTTTCTAGCCTTTGAATTTCTTGTAATTCAAGCATGAATTATTCCTGTATCAAGTGCAGACATTGTCAAAATTTTAATATTTGCATCCTCGCTACTTAATTTTGATGGCTGGTTTTGTTCGTAATATTCACAAATTTCATAAAATTTATACATAATTTTATTTAGTGTGCGTAGATTTCCACAACAAAGCTCATAGGCTTTGTCATAGTCTTTTTTCTGAAAATTTAGGTATTTATCGTAGCCCTTTTGTCCTATTTTTCTTTGCAAATAAACTATAATTTCATTCGTGTTTGCACTTCCAAGCTCTATACTCTCCCAAATTCTAGTTTGAAAATAGTCCTTTGCTAACACATCTTCATTTTCAGTTTTATGAATAGTAAATAGAAATTTAAATAATCTTGTATCGGCCATTAGCCTTATTTTTTCGATCAATTCAGTAGGATAAAGTTGTGCTTCATCCAAGATGACGACTATTTGGTTTTGTAAAATTTCATCTTTATTTTTAAATTCTTTTGAGTAGTGTGCAACAAAACTTTCAAAATTATTTATATTATCAATTTTATTTCCGTATATATCTTCACAAAGAGCTTCTATAAATGTAGCCTCGCTAAAAAAAGGATGCGGGAAAAAAATTAATTTTTTATCCTTTTGAAGATCAGAGGCTATCTTGTTTAACAAAAAGGTCTTTCCACTACCAGGCTTGCCATAAAAAAGTATAAGCTTTAATGGCTTTTTTAGAGCCGAAACGATCTTATTGTAACAAGTGATTGAGTTATCTAGATTAACAAAATCAGCTACTTCGTCTTCGTTGATAAAGATATCTTTTATATCTGTATAAATATTCTTGTTATTCATAGATCGTTTTAGAAAAACCTAAGTCTTTTAGTGATTGATTAAGTGGCTTTTTTTTGTCAAAATCAACTACATGAGGAGTGATGACAAAGATAAGCTCTGTTGTTTTTATATTGTCTCTTGTACTTTTAAAGACGCCACCTATAAGTGGGATGTCAGAAAGAAGAGGTACAGAAGTATTGTTTTTACCCTTTGTCTGACCTATTAATCCACCAAGAATAATAGTATCACCGCTATCAACTTGGACGACAGTTGAGAGTTTCTTTTGTACTGTATCTGGAGCGATCTCTCTTAACGCATTTTGTCTTGTGTCGTCTTCAGCGTATTTGAAGTTACTAAGCGATGGATTGATTCTAAGCATGATTTTATTATTATCAGAAACTTCTGGTAATAAATTTAATAATATACCTATAAAAACAGAGTATTGTTTATAAGTAGTTGTCAGCCTATCACTATTGCTGTTTCCATTGTCAGTTTTTTGTTGAACACGGTAGTTTATATTATCACCAACTGAGATTAGTGCTTGCTGATTATTAAGTGTTGTTACTTTTGGGCTTGATATAACCTTTGTCTTTCCATTTGTTTCAAGAAAATTTATCATTCCATCAAGGCTGAAATTTAAATTAGCTGCAATATTTAATGTGCGTCCAAATCCATCACTTAGGCTATTGCCTTTATTTGTCCAAGTAGCACTTGAGCTCGGATTATTTCTTGAATTACCAATGTATGTATTAAACCCGAGTTCAAATTTACTCCAGTCAACACCTTGCTTGTATTCATTATTTAACTCAACTGAAATAATAGAAACATCAATAATTACTTGTTTTTTTAGTCTTTTTTGCATTTCATCTATATATTTCTCGACACGCTTAAGTTGAGAAGGAGTGGCTGTAACAGTGATAAGACCTGCGTTTTGATTTATGATAGGATCAGGTGCTGTGATATGTTCGCTACTATTATTTAAAATAGCTTTGAGCTCAGCATCTAGTTTTTCCCAAAAGTCAAACCTTTCGGTAGTTTTTATAAGGTTGCTTGAGCCTTGAGAACTATCATCTTGGGAATTATCGCTACTACTTGAGCTACTAGAAATTTCAGATGGAGTAGCATCCACTGAAGCTTGGGTGACAGCAGTTCCTTCTCTAATAGAAGTTATATAGTCTAGTTTAAAAATTTGAGTTTTTAAAGATAAAATTTTTAATACATTATTTGAAAACTCGTAGCTTAAATTTTTCTCACTTAAAAGCAGGTCAAAAACTTCGCTAAGACTCATATTTCTGATATTAACACCAAAAACTTTATCTTTTAGCTCTGTCTTGCTATAAGTATCCTTTGCAACAATACTAAAGTTACACATCTCTGAAAGCTGATTTAACACATCTACTAGTGCAACATCATCTGAAATTTTCATATTAAAATTCTTGCTTAAACAACTACTCTCATTAGCACTAGCATAGTTCATATTCAAGCAAATGAGTGCACCTATTATTAATATTTTATTTAATTTTAATCTCAACATTTTTACTTCCATTTTTTAAAATTAGCTCTTGTTTTTCATCACCTTTTACTAAAAAAACACTATTTTTAGTAATGTTGGTTATTTTGTAACCATCAACAATATCACCGACAGCATACCACTTGGAATCAATATTTGCTTTGTTTAATAAAATTGCTTTTAAACTAAGCCCTTTTGAAGCTTGAGTGACAATTGATGAATTTTGATCTGTTATCGTCTTGATAGGTTCTTGTTTAAAAGGATTTTTTATACTAGAAAGCTCAATATCGCTAAGACCGCTTCTTTTTTCCTTTATTTTTTCAAAAATTTTATCATAAGAGTCCATTTCCTCTTGAAGCTGATTAGCAAAAGCAATATTTAAAAATAAAAAAGCCAATAAAATTTTTATTTTCATTAGTATTTCATCCCCCAAACAGATATTGAGATCTTAGCGCCAAGCTCTTTTTGGGTAGAATTTACATCCATTTTATGAAGATCAACTACTAGCTTTGATTCTTCAAGGCCATTTATATATGAAAGCATATCTTTAAAACCTCCCAAAAATGTCAAGTCAATATTTAAAATTTGCTCAATCTTTTGGAAATTTGGCTCTTTTATATCGCTTTTTAACTCTAAAATTTTTATATTATTTTGCTTTGCTAAAGATACGATGTTGTCTAAAAAATTTGCCCAATTTTGATCGTTAAATAATAAAAATGATAGTTCTTTTAGCTTTGAATCAAAATGAGCATTAAATTTTAAAACACTAGAGTATTTGCCTTTAAGCGTTTCAAGTATTTTTGACTCTTCATTTATTTTAAAATTTTTATCCCCACTAGGTGAGCTAGTTGATCTTAAATAATCTCTTGTTCTTGAAAGATCATTGCTAATTTTAGTATGCGCATTAAGTCTTTCATCATAAAAATCTTGCGACGGATCAAAGCAAAGCATATAAACAATATAAATAATAATTAAAGCTGAACCCAAAAAAATTATATTTGTTTCGCTTTGCTTTTTTGCATCAAAATACTTATCTATTTTACTTAAAACGTCTTGTCTCATTGTCTAATCTCTATACTTATATTGCTTTCATACTCGTTGTTTTGTTTATCTTCTTTAATTTTTTTTGTATTTACTGAATATTTAGGCATCTTGCTAATATCTTTTATTAGCTGCGTAATCCTTTTTTCATTATCGCTAACAACCGTTACAGTTAAATTTTTATCGTTATTTTTAATATTTGTTATAAAAACGCTATTGTTATTTATCATATCGGTAATTTCAAAAAGATTTAAACCTTTCATTACGTAATGATCTTTTTTGTTTTCAATTTCTTGAAGCAACCCTTTTCTAAAATTTAACTTCTCTTCCTCTTTGTCAGTTAATCCTTTTATATCATTTTGATCTTTCTTTAGTCTTTCAAGAGTATTTCTTATTTGTGCTGCTTGCGCATTAAGCACATCAAGCTCATCACTTAGTCTTTGCGAATCTGCCTCTAAAATACTGCCAGCTATATAATTATAAAGTGGATAGGACATGCTTAGGCAAAAAGCGGCAGCACATGTCAGTATAAATTTACCACTTTTTCTTTTTGTGAACGGATCAGGCCTAAGCAAATTTGAGAAGTTAAAATCAGCATTAAAGGCCTCTTTTTTGTAAAAATTTGCATATAAAGCCATCATGTTATATCGTTCACTAATGGCTAAATTTTTAGAATTTATTACAGTACTTGTATTTAATTTCGTAGCATTTGTGCCAAGCTTTGTATTGATAAATTTTTCAAAACGCTCTATTTTATAGTCGCAGTCAATATAGATATTTTTTATATTTATGCTATAGATTCTATTGACAACATTTATCGTGTCATTTACGTAAAATATGTAGTCCTCAAAAACAGTATTTAGATCGTAGCTAAAGCCTTCTTCATTGCTATCTAAAAGTCCTCTTGTCTTTAGGATATTCAAAAAGCTTTCTAGGCTTACTCTTTCGCCACTTTGCTCTATAAATTTATCTTTTAGATAATTTAGTGTGTATCTTAAACCTCTTGATGTAAGGTATTCTCCATTTACATAAATGCTTATAAATGCTTCATCGGCCCTAAATGTCAAAAAACAATCACTCTGAGTGCTAGGAAGTAAGCCCTTTTTATAGATAGCACTATATAAGAGTGGCTCTACAACGACATAATCTATAAAAGGTACTCTTTTAGAAATATTTTTAAAAATTTTATTTATCGTTTCGTTTGTAGCAATAAAAACATTAAAAATTCTATCTTCTTTTTCAACATTGCTTTCAAAATAAACTATTTTATAGTCAATCGCAGGATCAAGAGAGAGCTCTTCGTAAATTTTGATAGAGATATTGTTTTCAATATCCTCATCATCTATTGTTCTTGAGATGTTTATGGTAGCTGTTATTATATCTTTGTACTCAATATAAGATATAAAAAAGTCTCGCTTTAGAATATTCTTTGAAAGACTTAGCGTATCGACATTGCTATTAGAAAATCTAAAACCTTCATATTCATAAGGATCTAGTGTAACGATTGGATTATCGTTAATTTTTCTAAGCTTTAACATAAAAATTTACCTCATAATGCTCTAATTGGGCTGTATTTTAATATTTTTACAATAAAAAATCAATAACCAATTATTTTATTAAGGCTCTTTTCTTCTTTACTCCAGCCTTTTTTAACGACTACATCGAGCTTTAAAAAGACCTTTGATCCGGTTAAATTTTGTATTAACTTTCTTGCAAAAATTCCTATTCGTTTTATCGTTTCACCATTCTTACCGATGATCATACTTTTATGAATTTCACGCTCAGTGATGATGCTCGCATAAATTTCAGTTATGCCAGGTTTTTCTTTTACGCTTTTTATGATCGCATCGCTAAGATATGGGACCTCATCGCTTAAATTTTCATAGATCGCTTCAAGTATAAATTCTCTAAAAATTTCTTTTTCATTTGTTGAAGTAAGAAATTCCGGATCGTAAAAATACTCATGCTCTGGCAAAAGCTTACAAATTTCATCAAGAAGCGGCTTTTTATAGGTTGGCTGCTTGGTGCTAAAGGTAAGCAAAGCTGTAAATTTATCTTGAAATTTTTGATACTTAGTGATCTTTTCAAGCACTTTTGCGTTTGAGCTCTCATCGACTTTTGTTAGCACTAAGATGTGTGGTTTTTCAGGATTTAAAGCTAGAAATTTTTCATAGTCACTTGTATCATCATGAATAGGCGCTAAAAATACGATAAGATCGCAGTCTCCCATCGATTTTATTGCTTGGCTAATTAGTAATTGATTTATCGCCTTGTTGCTCTCGTGAAGTCCAGGTGTGTCGGTGAAGATGATCTGATCTTCACCGTTCATTACTATACCATTTATCTTTCTGCGGGTTGCATTTTGCTTGTGCGAAACAATGGCGATCTTTTCGTTTAACAAAGCATTTAAAAACGAGCTTTTGCCAGCATTTGTGCGTCCTATGATGCTAACAAAGCCTGATTTCAAAGTATGTACCTCGCTAGATCTTGATTCTCAACCACGTCTTTTAGGCGCTCTTTTACGAGCTCTTTTGTCACATTTATCTTCTCGCCGCTCTTTTCGCTAGCTTCAAAGCTGATATCTTCTATCACGCGCTCGATCACCGTATGAAGGCGTCTAGCACCGATGTCTTCCATCTTTTCATTTGCTGCGTGAGCGATCCTTGCTATCTCTTTTATCGCTTCATCGTCAAATTCTAGCTCGACATTTTCAGTTGAAAGAAGTGCGATATATTGTTTTAAAAGCGAATTTTTTGGCTGAGTTAAAATTTGATAAAGCGCGTCCTCATCAAGGCTATCAAGCTCCACTCTTAGTGGAAAACGGCCTTGAAGCTCTGGGATGAGATCGCTTGGTTTGCTTATATGAAAGGCACCAGCCGCGATAAACAAAATGTGATCTGTCTTTAAATTTCCAAATTTAGTATTTACGTTTGAGCCTTCAACGATAGGTAGTAAATCTCTTTGTACGCCTTCTTTACTAGGATCTTGCCTGTTTGAGCTACCTGAGCCAACGGCTACTTTATCGATCTCGTCTATAAAGATGATACCTTCGTTTTCAGCTCTTCTTAAAGCCTCAGTTTTTATGCTCTCAAGGTCTAAAATTTTATCATTTGCTTCGCTTTGAAGAGCTTTTTTAGCGTCTTTTACCTTCATCTCTTTTTTGATGTTTTTACCGCCGATGCCAATTATCTTTATAAAGCTCTCTTGCATCTGCGCCATATCAGGTGGCACATTTGAGCCAGCTTCAAGTGGGTTTTGCTGCACCTCGATCTCGATACTTAGCTCGTCAAGCTCGCCGTTTCTTAGTCTATTTAACATTTTTTCATAGCTCTTTGCGTACTCTGCTTGTTTCTCTTCACTCGCACCTTTTGGAAGTGGTGGAAGTAGCTTTGAGACGATCTTTTCTTCGATGTAGGCGTTGATTTTATCTTGATTTTTCTCGCTTTGCTCGTTTTTTACGAGATTATATGAGGCCATTGCAAGGTCTCTTACCATGCTCTCAACGTCACGACCAACAAAGCCAACCTCGGTATATTTGCTAGCTTCAACCTTGATAAATGGCAGTCCCATCATCTTTGAAAGACGCCTTGCGATCTCAGTTTTACCAACACCAGTTGAGCCGATCATCAAAATGTTTTTTGGCATGATGTCATCTTGCAAGCTCTTTTCAAGCTTCATACGGCGATAGCGGTTACGAAGTGCAATCGCTATGATCTTTTTGGCGTCCTTTTGACCGATCACATAGTCATCTAAAAATTTAACAATTTCTCTTGGTGTTAAGTTCATTTTCTCTCTTATTCTAAAACATAAGTTTTGATGTTCGTATTTGTATAGATGCAAATTTCGCCGGCGATCTTGAGGCTCTCTTTGACTAGCTCCTCTTCGTCTATATCGGCAAATTTATCTAAGGCACGGGCCGCTGAAAGTGCGTAGTTACCACCACTTCCGATAGCTGCTATCTTGCCATCTTCTGGTTCTACAACATCTCCAGTGCCACTAAGTAAGAAAATTTTATCCCTATCAAGCACAAGCATCATCGCCTCAAGCTTTCTTAGATACTTGTCTTTGCGCCACTCTTTACTAAATTCTATAACCGCTTTTAGCAAATCGCCCTTTGTATGCTCTAAATTTTTCTCAAACATATCAAAAAGATTAAACGCGTCAGCAGTGCTACCAGCAAAGCCAGCTAGGACTTTGCCGTTGTGAATTTTGCGGATTTTAACGGCATTGCCTTTTAAGACAGTATTGCCAAAACTCACTTGTCCGTCGCCGCCGATGACAGATTTATTTTTGCCTTTGTAGGCTAAGATGGTTGTCGCATGAAACATCTACTCTCCTTGCACATCAACCTTTAAATTCGCATTTATCGAGTGTCCGAGCTTTACATGAACGTCATAAAGGCCGACTGCTTTTAGATGCGTATCCATGTCGATCGCTTTTTTCTCGACAACTAAATGATGAGTTTTTTCAAGCTCTGCTGCGATCTCCTCTTTTGAGACCGAGCCAAAAAGCGAGCCATTTGCACCAAGGGTTTTTTTGATGACGACTGTCACTTTTTCAAGCTCTTCTTTAAGCTTTTCTAAATTTGCGATCTCATATTTTAGCTCTTCAGCCTTTCTCTTTTGAGCCGCTTCATATTGGCGAAGGACATCTGGAGTGGCTGCTTTTGCAAAGCCTTTGCCGATTAAAAAGTTATTGCCATAGCCATCTTTTACCTCTTTTATCTCGCCAGCTTTTCCAAGCGCCTTAACATCTTTTATTAATAATACTTTCATTTCTTTCCTTTTTCAATTTTATTTTTTAGTAAAATTTTCGCCCATTTTTACGTGCGATGATGAAGCGAAGTGCATTTAGCTTGATAAACCCAGCTGCATCTTTTTGATCATACACGCTGTCTTCCTCAAATGTGCAGTATGCCTCGCTAAATAGATTGTCATTTTTGCTGTTTCTGCCAAGGATAGTCACGTTGCCTTTATAAAGCTCAACTTTAACAGAGCCATTTACGTGCTCTTGACTTTTGTCGATGAGAGCTTGAAGCATATTTCGCTCAGGTGACCACCAGTAGCCGTTGTAAATTAGCTCGGCGTATCTTGACATGATCTCATCTTTTAAGTGAGCCGCACCGCGGTCAAGTGTGATGCTCTCTATCGCTCTGTGAGCTTTTAGCATTATCGTGCCGCCAGGAGTTTCGTAGCAGCCGCGGCTCTTCATGCCAACTGAGCGGTTTTCTACGATGTCAAGTCTGCCTATACCGTGTTTTGCGCCAAGGCGGTTTAGCTCGGTTAAAATTTCAGCTGGGCTCATTTTTTTGCCGTTTATGCTCACTGGATCACCTTTTTCATAGCCGATCTCGATGATCTCGCTCTTATCTGGAGCATCTTTTGGACTTACTGTCCATCTCCACATATCATCTTCTGGTGCGTGGCTTGGGTCTTCAAGCACTAGACCCTCATAGCTTATGTGAAGTAAATTTGCGTCCATTGAGTATGGGCTTTTGCCTGGTTTTTTGGTGATATCTATGCCATTTTTCTCAGCGTATGCTAAGAGCTTTTCACGGCTGTTTAGATCCCACTCACGCCATGGAGCGATGATAGTTAGGTTGTCACCAAGTGCGTAATATCCGAGCTCAAAGCGAACTTGGTCGTTGCCTTTGCCTGTTGCTCCGTGGCTCACGCCATCAGCGCCAACAAGTCTTGCGATCTCGCTTTGGCGTTTTGCTATTAGTGGGCGCGCTATCGAAGTGCCAAGCAGATACTCGCCCTCATAGATGGCATTTGCTCTAAACATTGGAAACACATAATCACGTACAAATTCTTCTCTTAAATCTTCTATAAAAATATTTTCAGGCTTTACACCAAGTGCTAAGGCTTTTTTGCGTGCAGGCTCTAGCTCCTCGCCTTGGCCAATGTCAGCTGTAAATGTGACTACTTCGCAGTTATATTCATCTTGAAGCCATTTTAAAATGATACTTGTGTCAAGTCCGCCAGAGTATGCTAAAACCACTTTTTTTACGTCTTTTTTCATAGCTCTTCCTTTTGTTAAAATGGTCGTATTTTAGCCTAAATTGATTAATTTTTAATAAACTAATTTAATAAATAATGTAAGTTTTTTCTTAGAAAATTTTATAAAAAAGCTTACTATTTAAAATTATGATAATTAATATTGTTTTAAAAGATACTTCGCTAAATTTCAAACTTTTTCAAATTAAATTTTTAAAAGGATAGTCGTGAGAAAAACAAAATTTATTGCCATCTGCCTTAGTGTTTGTGTGACAAATTCGCTCTTTGGAGCAGAGCATAAAGACAATAACGAAACAAGGCTTGATGGTGTTGTAGTAAGTGCGAGTGGCTTTTCGCAGCAGATCAAAGAAGCTCCTGCGAGCATAAGCGTGATAAGCGGCGATGAGCTTACAAAAGATAGCTTTACTTCGCTCCAATCTATCGCCCAAAAAGTGCCAGGCGTAAATGTCGTTGGTGGCGAAGACGGAGCAGCTAGTGGTATCTCGATACGTGGTATGGAGAAGTCTCAAACGCTAGTTTTAATTGATGGTAAAAGAGTAAATTCAAGTAGCGCAAATCCAAAGGGCGGAGCAGGGGATATGAACTCAAATTTCATCCCACCAGCCGAGGCGATCGAGCGTATAGAGGTCATCCGTGGTCCTATGAGCTCGCTTTATGGTAGCGACGCAGTTGGTGGCGTGATAAATATCATCACTAAAAAAGATTTTTCAAAATTTAGTGGCAATGTCGGCATCTCAACCACGATAAACACTCATAAAGGTATAGGCGATGGCAGGCAAGGCGACTTTTATCTAAATTTACCTCTCTATAAAGACCTTTTTGCACTCCAGCTTTGGGGCTATAAAAAACTAAGAGATGAGGACAACTATAAAGGCGGATATCAAAAGAGCGATAAGAGAAATTTAAGCGCAAAACTTTGGATCACACCAGACGAGCACAATAAATTTTTCATCCTTGGCTCAAATGAAAGGCATGATTACTCAAGAACTATTGGAAAGTCAGCCACTACTAGAACAAACAGACTTCTAAACGCCTATGACTATGAGAAAAAGAGCTATGGCGTGGGCTATCTTGGCGAATTTGATAATCTAAATGCCGATCTTAGCTACATTTATGATGAGACACAAAGAACGAGCCTTTTTGACAGCCTCATACCTGCAAAAGCCAAAAATCACAACTTTAATTCAAAATTTACAACCTTTCTTGGTGCTCACGCACTAACTTTTGGCTATGACTTTAGCAAACAAAATGTTGGTACGACCTTCATCGTCTCAAACGCCTCAAGGAATGGTCTTAGAAATCCAAAAAGTTACTCAATGAGTGAGCATGCGGGATTTATCGAGGATGAGTGGCAAATTTTAGATGAGAAGCTATTTTTAACGCTTGGCTCAAGACTCACTCACAACGAATTTTTTGGTAATCACCTCTCGCCAAGAGCCTACCTAGTCTATAACGCCACAGATACGCTAAGCTTAAAAGGTGGCGTAGCAACTGGCTATAAAACGCCAAATGTCAATCAAATTTCTCCAGAAGTAGGCACTATTCAAAATGCTTGGAGAATAGTTGATTTTGGAAACAAAGATCTAAAGCCAGAAAAAAGCATAACTTATGAAGTTGGTGCATATTATGACAATCAGGCTGATTTTAGAGGCTCGGTAATGTTTTTTAAAAATGAATTTAAAGACAAGATCCTAGATACCGACGGCAGTAATGTAAATAGAATTCCAGCTTTTGGTACTTGCACAAATGCACCAGACGTTACTTGCCCTGGCTGGGGAACTTACTTTAACATTGAGGGTGCGACCGTTTGGGGAGTGGAGCTAAGTGGCGACTATGACATCCTTTCAAACTTAAATCTAAGCTCAAATTACACCTATAATAAGTCAAAGATAAAAACCGGCAACCCAACTATAAATACGCCAAGAGGCCCTATGAAATTTAGTGAGACAAATCTTGGTAGACTTGATGCAAAAAGCCTAACAGCAACCCCAGAGCATGCATTTCATGCAACACTTGCTTATAAACCAATCAAGAGTGTAAAAACATTCTTCACCACAAACTATGAGAGTAAGCTTACTAGTGTGAAATTTGGCCCTGGCAATAAAGTGAGTGAAAATAATAAAAATTTACTCACATTTGATACAGGCGTAAGCTGGGATGCGAACAAGCACCTAACGCTTAGCCTAAATGCTTACAACATCTTTGATAAAATAAGATACGATGAGGCGCTAGCAGACGACGGCAATTACTACTGGTATCCACAAGAGGGCAGGAGATTTTGGTTTAAGGTCGCTGCAAAATGGTAAGAGCGTTTAAATTTTTGCTTTTTACGCTTGGTGTGACGCAGACTTTGCACGCAGGACCTAGCCAAACGCCTGAGCCACTTAGCCAAAAAGCTGCTAGTAAATTTGAAATTTCAACCTTTAAAATGAGTGCAAATGATGAAATTTATAAAATTTTTACAGCCAAGCTAAAGGGGCAAAATGAGTTTAAAAATGTGCTTTTCTTACTTGATGCAAACGCCCAGTTTAACATGCTTTTAAATGAATTTGATGGCAAGGCTGCACCACTAATAATAGGCATAGGATATGACACAGACAAAAGTTACGAGGTAGAAAAACGCACAAGAGACCTCACGCCAAAGGCAGAGGGTGAGGAGTTTAGTAAAGGTGGGGGCGCAGATGCGTTTTACCACTTTTTAACTAAAAATTTAGTGTCGCTAATCGATGAGAAATTTAACGTGCAAGGTAGCCAAAAGAGCCTTTATGGACACTCTTTTGGCGGCCTTTTTACGCTTTATGCTTTGCTTAAAAATGATGGTGTATTTTCGAATTTCTTTATCGCTTCGCCATCTCTTTGGTGGGGCGAGTCTGAAATTTTAAAGCGAAATTTGAGCGAGGGTAAATTTAAAGAGAAACTAAAGGCTAAATTTGTCTTTCTCAGCGTTGGCGAGCTTGAAAAGAGAAAGGGCAAAACAGACAAAGCTGGCATTTTAAAGGCGAGCGATCTAGCCCAAATTTTAAAACAAAGTGGCGTAAATTCTCACTTTGAGCTTTTTAAAAATGAAACCCATGGCAGCGTCATACCTCTAAATTTAAAAGAGCTTTTAAAATATCTAAAGGATTAAAAATTTAAGGCTATTTTTGTTAAAATCCGCCGCATGAGAGTAGATAAATTTTTAAACGTAGTAAATATCACCAAAAGGCGTGCCGTTAGCGAAGATATGTGCAAAAGCGGCGTTGTGAGCATCAACGGCGTGCAGGCAAAAGCAGCAAAAGATGTAAAGATCGGCGACGTTATCACTATAAAATTTCTAGCTCGTGAGGCGAGATACGAGGTGCTAGCGATCCCAACTACAAAAAGCATACCAAAAAGCGCTCAAAGCGAATATGTAAAAGAGCTTTGATGTTTTTTGAGCTTTTAGAAAATGAGCTTAATGAGCTTGTGCGGGTGCTGCCAAAAAGTGGCGTGGTGCTACTAAGTGGCGATCTAGCAAGTGGTAAAACGACGCTTGTAAAGGCGATCATCAAGGCTCATGGCATAGAAGAGAGTGTGACGTCGCCTACGTTTTCTTTGATGCAAATTTATGGTAAAGATATCTACCACTACGACATTTATCAGATCGGATTTGACGGGATGGCAAAAAACGGCCTTTTTGAAAATTTATTTGAAGAGGGGCTTCATCTAGTAGAGTGGGGCGATGAAAATTTAGAAAAAGCTCTAAAGAAAAACGGCGAGAGCTATACGTTAGTAAAAATTTCTCCTAGCAAAAATGGCAGAAAATACGAGGTTATAAGTGCATAAACTAGAAGTAAAAGATCTAAAAAAGACGATTAAGAAAAGTGAGATCATAAAAGGCATATCTTTAGAGGTAAATAGTGGCGAAGTCGTGGGGCTTCTTGGGCCAAATGGCGCTGGAAAGACGACCACTTTTTATATGATCTGCGGGCTGATCTCGCCAACTAGCGGAGATGTCTTTTTAAATGACGAAAAGATCACAAACGTCCCACTTCACAAAAGAGCGCACCTTGGTATTGGCTATTTGCCGCAAGAGTCAAGCATATTTAAAGAGCTAAGCGTCGAAGAAAATTTGCTCCTTGGGGCTGAAATTTTAAATCAAAGCAAAGAAGAGATCTCTAAAAGAGTAAATGAGATGCTAAATATGCTAAACATCGAGCCTATTCGCCTAAGAAAGGGTGTTAGTCTAAGTGGCGGCGAGCGCAGACGCTGTGAGATCGCTAGAAGTCTCATCATAAAGCCAAAATTTTTGCTGCTTGATGAGCCATTTGCAGGCGTCGATCCTATCGCAGTTAGCGACATCCAAAGTATCGTTAGAGACCTTAAAAAGCTAGGCATCGGCGTTTTGATAACTGATCACAACGTCCGTGAGACGCTAGCCATTTGCGACAGAGCTTATGTCATCAAAGATGGCTCACTTCTAGCAAGTGGCAGTGCGAGTGAAGTAGCAAACAATAAGCTTGTAAGAACGCACTATCTTGGCGAAGAATTTAAGCTGCTTGAGTAGATGATGCTAAGGCAAAAGCAAACTTTAGCGCCAAAGATCAAACTAAACCAAACGCTAAGAAGCTGGCTTCCCATACTTCAAAGCGGACTTGATGAGCTAAAAGAGACGCTTGAACCTTTCATAAAAGAGAACCCATTTGCCACAATTGAGCATAAAAATTTAGAAAAAAACGAGAAAAAGCGAAATTTTTTCGAGCAGGTTAGCAAAAACTCGGTTAGCGAGAGTATCGAGGCTTTAAGCATCTATAAAGAAAGCCTCTATGAAAAGCTCATTAGCCAGATAAATCCACCACTTTTCCCCACGCAAAAGTCTCAAGATATCGCGTATAAAATCATCGAGTGCTTAGACGATGAGGGCTATTTTTCCTATGATAATGAAATTTTTGCTGATTTTTGCGAGAGCGAAGTGGAGCGGGTTAGGGCGAGATTTGCCTACCTTGAGCCCTGTGGCGTGGGTGCAAAGGATGTCAAAGAGAGTTTTTTGTTTCAGCTAAGCGAGGCAGAGGCGAGTAATGAGATCATAGAGTGCGCAAAAAAGATCATCTTAAATTTTGAAAATATAGAAAAGCTTAGAAAGCTTAAATTTTACGACGACGCGCTAAAGATCATAAAAAAATTTAAAAATCCCCCGGCCATTGAGTATCTTGAAGATGAAAAAGAGGCGGTGCCTGATATCTTCGTGCTAAGCACAAGCAGTGGCATAAGTGTGCAGATAAATGATGAGTACTATCCAGAAATTTTGGTTGATACCGAGGGATTAGACGAGAAAGAGGCCTTTGTAAGCTCGCGCATAAAAGAGGCAAGCGAGCTTATAGACGCCCTTGAGATGAGAAAGGCGACGCTTTATAAGATAGGGCTCATGATAGTTGAGTATCAGTATGACTACTTTTTGGGTGGCGACATAAAGCCTATGAAGCTAAAAGACCTAGCTGACGAGCTTGGACGCAACCCTTCAACCATCTCAAGAGCGATCGCAAACAAATATCTAAGCTGCTCAAGAGGCACGGTCGCGCTTAAAAATTTCTTCGCAACTGGCTTTGACGATGAGACTTCAAACGCTGCAATAAAGGAATTTTTACTAGAGCTCATTAAAGGCGAAGATCACAAAAAGCCACTTTCTGATCTAAAAATCCAAGAGCTTATACAAGCTAAATTTAACATCCAAATCGTTCGCCGAACCATCACAAAATACCGCAAAATCCTAAATATCGGAAGCTCAAGCCAGCGAAAAAGAGTCTATCAGATAAACGGCTAACTACCACTCATTTACAGCAAAAAGTATGGCCTTGCGCATCTGTGCAAAAAGTTCGCTACTAAGCTCTTCGTACTCTTTGCCACGTTTTTTATATTGTGCCATGCCCGCTGCATCGTCATTCCAAGAGCCCATACCGCCAAAGACATCAGCTAAGCTTGCCGTAGCAAAAAGGGCTAAATTTTTCTTTGGCATAAGCGGTGCATTAAATATCTTTTGATCATCCTTACTAGGAAATTTAAGTGATTTTAATGCCCTGCGAAAACACTCACCAAAATTCTCACACTCTATCTCATCTGCAAAGGCTGCTATCTTGGTAAGTATGGCCATAAAAGCCTCTGTGTTGTCGCTAAAATTTTCTAAATTTACATCTTTTTCAAGACCAAATTCTTTATATATTATGTCCCAGTCTCTTTGATCTTTGTTGTATTTCCAGTAGGGCACGAAGCAGCTCATGTGCTCTTTAAAAATACAAATGATCGATTTTGCGGTAGAGTTTGAAAAGCTAAGCAATAAACGTTCATCTGATGAGCCAGTTAAATTTGCAGTAAGTCTTACATCGCTCAATCCAAGTTTTAATGTGTACTCAAACCACTCATTTACGCTATTTGCCCTATGGCCTGAGAGAAAGTGAAAATTTATACTATTTTCGTAGCTAGTGCCATTATACAGGATAGGAGAATTTGACTTTATGGCCTGCTTTACGGCAACAATAATGGCGCATATATTAAACATTTCACCATTCATTTTTTCTCCATTTAACAGCCCTCGTGGCAAGCTGTGCTTTAGCCAACCATCACAAAATTTTCTTGATTTTTAAAGTATGGCTTTAGGCTCTCATAAGCAGATTGAATATTTTTAAATTTCTTTGCGTATTCTTCTTGTATGAGAGGATTTTTGTTGGCGTGCCTGTCTGGGTGATAGATATTTACGAGCGAAAGGTAGCTCTGCCTGATAGTTTCAAAGTCATCATCTTTTTTACAACCCAAAATCCCAAAATTTTCCTCAAGTAAATTTGCAAGCACAGAAAATCTGCTTACAAATTTAGATGAGCTTTTTATTTTTATGCCTTGTTTAAAGGCTTTGTAGTCTTTTTCATCATAGATAAAATTTACGCTAAATTTTGGATAGCTTCTTTTGTAAAGCAGTTTGTTTAATGTGTTTATGTCGTTGTCATTTGAGATGGTGATGTTTAAAAAATCATCATTTTTGCTAAAAGCAACATTGCTTTTTACTAGACTCTCACTGATGTAGCTAGCAAAATCTCTGCAAAGTGTATCTTTTAGTTCAAATTTGACTTCATTTTTTACAAAATTTACATTTAGGCTAATGACTGGAGTTAGAGTATTTTTTTGAACAAAGCCAAGTTTTATGGTTTTATAGTTTGCAAAACGAATATCAAGCTTATCATCGCTTTGCTTTTCATAAAGTTTTTTTATAAATTTTAAAAAGCACTTGCGTTGTGGGATCTCGCTCTCTTCGTAAAACGAAATAACCTTATTTTTATTAGATAAAATTTTTGTAAAATTTCTGCTTATCATATCTCTAAGCTCACGAAACAAAGTGTCATTATCAGTTAAAATGCTTAGAGATTCTAATGTTTGCGTAACTTTCATTGCCTACTCCACATAAAATATTACATGTTTTAGCAATAAGCATTCCAAATTTATATTTTTCTTATATCTTGGCCTTTAATGTACTCTGCAAATTCGTTTTTTAGCTTATTTTCTTTATACAAGATCGCCTCTTCTTTTGTATGAGAAACGGCTTCTTTTTGAGTTTTTTTGATCTCACCTTGCTCTTTAGTAAGTTCTTTTTTTATCTCTTTTAAACTATCGAAAAAATCATTCATTTTTACTCCTTTTGTTTTTATCGGATTTTACTAAAACAGTTATAAAATTAAAATGAATACAATTTTTCTTTAAGGAAAGTTTGGCTAATATCTCGACTTAACTTTCTTGTGCGCTCGTAGCTCAGCTGGATAGAGCATTTGATTGCGGTTCAAAAGGTCAGAGATTCGAATTCTCTCGGGCGCACCATCTTTTTAATTCTTAATGACAAACTTCATGATTTTTATAGTAAAATAAGTAAAAATTTGAAAGAGAAAAAATGGATTTTCAAAATATTCAAAAACAAATTTCGGTACTAAAAGAAAGTTTGACAGCATTAGAACAAAATAGTGAGCACGAGATCGGCTTGGCAGTTGGGGTTGTTGAGTTTAATAAAAATGCTGATGAACTTAAAAAAAAGCTTACAAATTTAAAAGGTGAAAGCGATTTTTTTAAAAGTGTCTTCAACACAGAGGACTATTATGAAAACATTAGTACTTATTTGGAGCAGATAAAGAGAAGCTTAAACTATAAAATTGAGAAAAACGGTGTGAGCTTTAAGGCAAATGAAAATTTACAAGAAAGCTATGTCGCCATTTTAAATATAATAGAAATTTTAGTAGCAGAGTATCAAATACAAAACAAAAATAAAGCGAAAAATCTCTTTTCTAGGACAACAGATACTACTCAAATAAAATCACTACTTGCGGAGCTAAATACTCTACAAGAGCGTATACATAATGTTTTGCATATTCATTCTAGGATAGTTTCAAATGTTATTTTGCAAAATTTTAAGATAATTTATACGTTCTTTTATAATTGTATTAAGGCTGCGAAGCAACGCAAAGATGAGCTTTTGCTAGTGGAGATTGCGGGTATAACTGATAAGATAATAACTATGATAAAACCAGTCTTTAGTGCAAAAATTTTAAATACAAATGAGCTTATTTATCACTACTTGATCTTTGAGCTAAAAGAACTAAAAGCTTGTGCGATAGGCGAGGAGCTAGTTTAAAATTTTATCAATTATCTCTTTTGCTCCATTTGGCAAAAGGATCTCTTTTAGAGCTTTACTGCTTTTGTTTAGATCAAAATTTTCTATCATTCTTATAACTTCGTCTTTGTCTAAAATTTCTCCATTTTGTAAGCAAATTTCAGCAATGCCTTTATCTTTTAAAAATTTAGCGTTATAAAATTGATGATTACCAGCAGCATAAGGAAATGGCACAAAGATAGATGGCAAAGCATTTGCGCAAAGCTCCCAAAGCGAGCTAGCTCCTGCTCTTGATATGGCAAGGTCAGCCTTGCTCATCTTATTTTCTATCTCTTTACTAAATTCAAAAATTTCTAAATTCGTTTCATTAAAGCCAAGTTCATCATATCTTTTTTTAAGTTCATCAAAGCCATTTTTACCACATTGATGAATTATTTTTATGCCTTTTTCTTTAAGATATGGAGCTAAATTTATAGCTAGCTCGTTTATCGCTTTTGCACCTTGTGAGCCTCCTAAAAACAAAATAGTCTTTAACTCCTCTCTCACTCTTGCGCTATCAAAAAATTTCTTTGCCACAGGGTAAGGGTAGGGCGAAGCTTCATCATAAGAGCTAAAAAAGCCCTTCGCGTAGGGCTTTAAAATTTTATTTAGTTTGCCCATTACAGCATTTTGTTCGTGGATAAAAAGCGGCACTTTTGAGATAATGGCTGCAATGGCTGCTGGAGCTGCTGAATAGCCACCAACGCTAATAACTGCCTTAACGTCATTTTGCTTAAAAATTTTTCTACATTTTAAAGCAAGATTTACGATATTTATTAGTGATTTTAGCTTAGCAAAGCCTCTCTTATTTACCACGCCACTACTTGGTAAGAAAAATTTTTGTAAAAAATTCTCGTCATTTTCAAACCAAAATTTATCTTGACCACTAGTTGAGCCGATAAATATAGGCTTGATATCACGAGTATTAAGCTCCTCGCAAAAGCTTCTTGCGATCGCTAAATGCCCACCAGTGCCTCCACCGCAAATAACAATCATAATTTTGCCCTTTTACTAACCATCAAAACCATGCCGATACCGATACAAATCGCAAGCACAGAGCTACCGCCATAACTAAGAAATGGCACAGCAATACCTTTGATAGGCGTGATCGATGTGATACCATAGCTATTCATTAAAAATGAAAACGATAAGATAAGCCCGACACCAAGCGTAAATAGATGATAGACCTTATTTTCGCTTCTAGCTGAAATTCTAAAAATTCTATAAAGTAGCGTTATAAATATAGCTACGATACACAAAATACCAAATACACCAACCTCTTCAGCGATACCAGCTAGTACAAAGTCAGTATGGACCTCACTTAAAAAGCCAAGCTTAAAGATGCCAGCGCCAAGCCCTTCGCCGAAAAATTCGCCATGCTTTATAGCGTTTAACGAGTGAGAAATTTGATATGGCTCTGGTGCATCAGCCACTCTTAATACATCTGCAACGCTATCAGGCAAGAAAGAAAGCACCATATTTTGTATCGTGCCCCACCATGACTTTATACGTAAAATTCTATGCTCAGAGCTGATTATCGCTACTGTCATAACAAAAGCGGCCCCTAAGATACCGATGCTAAAAAGTCTCGCACTTGCTCCTGCAAAAAGTGCCATCGTCACAAATGTAAGCGCCAGCACGACCACTTGACCAAGGTCATTTTGCATAACAGCGATAAGAAAGATAGCAACACCAAAAAGAATAATATAAGGCATGAGTATCTTAATCTCATCTAGCAAGGTTCTTTTGCCCTCACTAAATTTTCTAGTAAAACTCCAAGCTAAGAAGTAGACAAAACCGATTTTAAAAAACTCGACTGGAGCTAGCGAAAAGCCAGGTAGCCTAATCCAACGTCTAGCACCACCAGCGTCAGTTACCATTGAAGCTGGCAATGCATGCATTAGCCCCATGGCGATACCGCAAGATATAAGAAGGCCAAATCCTATCCAAACAAGCGTTTTTTCGGGATTGAGCCTAGAGAGCCACCACATAATGAAAATTCCAATACAACCAACAATAAACTGGCGGATGAAAAAGTGAAATTCGTCGTAATTAAAAAATAAAACCGTAAAAACTGGCAAAGATAGTGAAAAAATAATGCTTATAGCGATCAAAGTCGAACAAAGATAGAAAATGATCTTATCAACTGCCAAAATTTAACTCCAAGTTTAAAAAGTGCCAAAGTATAATAAAAAACGGCTTACAAAGATATTATTTGCTATAATTGCAGGCTTTAAGGAAGGGCATGAAGATAGGTATATTTGACTCAGGACTTGGTGGACTAAGTGTCTTAAATGAAGCTTTAAGCAAGCTTAGTGAGCATGAATTTTTATATTATGCAGACGTAAAAAATGTCCCGTATGGACAAAAGAGCAGAAATGAGATTTTAAAATTTAGTTTTGATGCGGTGAAATTTCTCATAGAAAATGGCGCAAAAGCTGTCGTAGTAGCTTGTAATACGGCAACAAGCGTAGCGATAAAAGAGCTTAGAGCAAATTTAAGTATACCTATAATCGGCATGGAACCAGCTGTAAAAAAGGCTCATGACTTAAGCCATAATGATACCTTAAAAACGCTTGTCATAGCCACTCCAGTCACCGTAAATGGTGCAAAACTAAAAGAGCTGATCGCAAATTTACACGCAAAAGACAAGACTGAGCTGCTCGCTCTACCACGTCTTGTAAATTTTGCTGAAAATGGAGAATTTGATACCGAGAATGTGAAATCATATCTAAAAGAAGAGTTAGACAAATTTGATCTAAGTAAATTTGGTTTTTTAGTGCTTGGCTGCACGCACTTTAACTATTTTAAAGATAGCCTAAGAGAAATTTTGCCGTCAAATATAAGCATAATTGATGGCAACGAAGGGACAATAAATCGCCTTATAAGTGAGATTGGACTAAAAATTTCTACTTTAAATAAAGCCCCAAAAATTAGATTTTTCTATTCTGGTGATGAAGTATTCAGTAAATTTGAGCTAGATAAAATTTCAAGAAATTTAACTCATCTAGAAAAGATGAGGGCGATTTGCTAGGTTAAATCTAACTAAATACCACAAATAAAAATTTTATAAAATACACTAAATTTTACATACTCTTATATGTATTTAGCCTTTTCTTTGCTTTATTATATAGACCACGCTTATTACAGTAACTACAGCCAAAAGAGTGATCGTGATCAATAAAAGTGTCTGTTTGCTAGGATTTGAACCTAGAAAATAGCCAACTCCAAGCAAAACAGCACACCAAATCCCGGCTCCAAGTGTGGTAAATAGACAAAATCTAAATATATTCATCTTGGCAAGTCCAGCTGGTAGGCTGATGCATTGGCGAATGCCAGGAATCAGACGTGAGTTAAATGTAGAAATTTCGCCGTGTTTATTGAAAAATGCTTCAAATTTATCCATTTTTTCGTGAGTGATTCTCACAAATTTGCCGTATTTTAAAACGATCTCGCGACCAAAAAAGTAGCAAAGATAATAGTTAAAAATAGCGCCAAGCAGGCTTCCAAGCGTGCCTGCAAGAAAGGCCAAAATTAAACTCATTTCACCTTTATGCGCCAAATAGCCAGCCGGTATCATTGCGACCTCGCTTGGAAATGGAAAAAACGAGCTTTCTAAAAACATCATCACAAATATGCCAGCATAACCCCAGCTACTTACGCTCGCAACTATAAAATCAATAACATCATGCAGCATTTAAATTCCTGAAAAATTTTAAAGTGAGCCATTTTAGCAAAGCATAGCTTAAGCTTTTTGACAAAAATAAAGAGAGTTTGTAGCTTATAAAACAAAACGAAATTAGAAACAAAATAGGGCGAAAGCTCGCCCCGTTTTTAAAATGCAGGTATAACCTCGCCTTTATAGCGAGTAATGATGAAATTTTTAGTATCAGGGCTAAGCACCGCATCAATCAAAGCTTTGATCTTAGGGTTATTTTCATTGCCAGCCTTTGTGACGATGATGTTAGCGTAAGGACTATTAGCGTCTTCAAGCAAAAGTGCATCTTTTGCCACGCTCATACCAAGATCAAGGACGAAATTTGTGCTAATAGCAGCGATATCTACATCATCAAGCGTTCTTGGTATCTGAGCACCCTCAAGCTCTACAAACTGTAAATTTTTAGAATTTTTAGTTATGTCATTTATAGTTGCAACTTTTACGTTTTTATCGATCTCGATAAGGCCAGCCTTTTCTAAAATTCTAAGCGCTCTGTTGCCATTTGATGGATCATAAGCGATCGCAACTTTTGCACCATCTTTTAACTCTTTTATGTTTTTTATCTTTTTAGAGTAAAAGCCAAGTGGCTCTACGTGCACGTTTGCAACGCTTACAAGATGCAAGCCTCTAGCCTTGTTTTGCTCCTCAAGATATGGTAAATGTTGAAAGAAATTTGCATCCAAACTGCCATCTTCTGTGGCGACATTTGGGATAGAGTAGTCTGAAATTTCAGAGATAACAAGGTCGTAGCCTTTATCTTTTAGCTTTGGTTTTACAAATTCTAAAATTTCAGCGTGTGGTACTGGTGAAACGCCAACTACGATAGTGTGGTCCTTGTCGGCTGCGTGAAGGCTTAGAGCAACTAAAGATGCGGTTAAAAGTTTGATAAATTTCATTGTTTTTCCTTTTTTGTTTGGTTTAAGCGACGCTAAAAAGGTAAAAGCTTTTACGTCGCTTATTTAAAATTTTAATTAAAATGCTGGAAGAATCGCGCCGTTGTATTTGATCTCGATAAATTTTTTAACTTCTGATGAGTTTATTGCTTTATCAAGAGCCTTTATTTTAGGGCTATTTTCGTTACCAGACTTTACTACAACGTAGTTTACATACGGGCTATTTTTGCTTTCAAGCACAAGTGCGTCTTTTACCGGATTAAGATTAGCATTTAGAGCATAGTTTGTGTTAATAACTGCGATAGTAACATCATCAAGCGTTCTTGGTACTTGAGCAGTCTCTATCTCTTCAAATTTAAGCTTTTTAGGGTTATTAACTATATCAAGCGGAGTTTTTAGTGGATTATCGTTTAGCTTAATAAGTCCAGCGTTTGCAAGAATATCTAAAGCACGGCTTTCATTTGTCGGATCATTTGGGATAGATACGGTCGAACCATCTTTTAGATCTTTGATATCTTTTATCTTTTTAGAATAAACTCCCATTGGCTCAAGATGAACGCCAACTGTTTTTATAAGATGAGTGCCTTTGTTTTTGTTAAATTCTTCAAGATATGGAAGGTGCTGAAAGAAATTTGCATCTAAATCGCCATCTTCTGTTGCAAGGTTTGGCGTAGTGTAGTCGTTAAATTCTTTGATCTCAAGCGTATAGCCATCTTTTGCCAAAATAGGCTTTACAACCTCTAAAATTTCAGCATGTGGAATAGGTGTAGCACCAACGATTATTATTTTTGATTTATCAGCTGCATTTGCGCTTACACTAAGTCCAAGAGCAACTAAAGAAGTGAGAAGTAGTTTTTTCATTTATTATCCTTTTAAAATTTGCCAAGCACCAAAAAAGGATAAATTTAAGCTAGAGGGTTAAATTTCTTTTTAAGCGCTTAAGCTAGTTCTAAGCACTTAAAAAGAAATTTTGCGCTTAGAGATTAGTCTTTCGACAACGCGTTTTTTAATAGGCGGCACATGTGGCACATATCTGATTTCATCTTTTATCCTTTCAGCTAAAAATTAATTCGGGCAATTTTAAGGAAAAAAGCTTAAAATCAGATAAAAACAAAGGCCTATTTTTTAGAAATTTTATATAAGTAGTTACCTAAAACTTGAAAAATTTGAACCATAATGATAAGAATAATCACGGTGTAAAGCATGATATCTGGGCGAAATCTTTGATATCCGTAGTTTATAGCAACAGATCCTAGTCCGCCACCGCCAACCGCACCAGCCATCGCTGAAAAGCCGATATTTACGATAAGCGTTAGCGTAAATGCCGAGATAATGCCAGGAAGTGCTTCTACAAACATGACTCGAAATATGATCTGAAATTTCGAGCTTCCAAAGCTTTGAGCAGCTTCGATGATGCCTTTATCAACCTCTTTTAGCGCATTTTCAATAAGCCTTGCCACAAATGGAGCCGCTCCAATAGTTAGCGGAACGATCGCAGCCGTAGTACCGATGCTTGTGCCTACGATCATTTTTGTGACCGGAAAGAGCACAATAATGAGGATAATAAATGGAAAGCTTCTAAGCACGTTTATAACGATATCAAGCACAAAATAAAGTTGTTTGTTTGGCTTTAGTCCGTCTTTGTCTGAAAGGATGAGCAAAACCGCAGGTATGAGGCCTATGGCAAAGGCGAGCAGGGTAGAGACGATGCTCATATATAGCGTCTCGCCGATAGCTGGCAACAGTATCCTAGAAAATACATCTGGAAATTTAGAAAAATCAATACCAAACATCAAGCAACCTCCCATAAAACGCCACTTTGCTTGATGTAGTTAAGTACGTTTTCTTTATCTTTTTCATCTATGTTTATGACAAGCGAGCCAAGAACATTTTCGTTTAGCTTTTCAAGCTTGCCCCAAACTATGTTAAAGTCGATATTTAGGCTTCTAGCCATATGCGTGATCAGGCTATTTTGGGCCACTTCTTTTGGGAAAAATAGCCTGATATTTGTGCCAGTGCTTGGCAGAATTTCAACCTCGCCCAAAAACTCTTTCATCTTCTCATCTGGCTTTAAAAATAGCTCTTCAATGCTTCCAGAGCCTATGATCTTGCCGCATTCTAGCAGTATTGCACGTTTTGCGATCGATTTTACGACCTCCATCTCGTGCGTGACGATGACGACGCTTATGTCTAGCTCTTTGTTTATCTTCTCAAGCAGCTCTAAAATTTGATTTGTCGTGTTTGGATCAAGAGCCGAAGTCGCCTCGTCGCTTAATAAAATTTTAGGATTTAAAGCAAGCGCTCTAGCGATCGCCACACGCTGTTTTTGACCGCCACTTAGCTCGCTTGGATAGCTTTTTGCCTTATTTTCAAGACCGACTAAATTTAAAAGTTCTCTTACTTTTTTTTCAGTTTCATCGCTTTTATAACCCCAAAATTTAAGTGGAGTAGCAACGTTTTCAAAGACATTTTTTCTAGCCATTAATGCAAAATGCTGAAATATCATCCCGACATCTCGTCTTAAATGCCTTTGCTGCATCTCATCTAATTTTTTTATCTCTTTATCAAAGACTTTTAGGCTGCCACCTTGATAGCTTTCAAGCCCGTTTATGCATCTTAAAAGCGTTGATTTGCCAGCACCACTGTGTCCCACTATAGCAAAAATTTCACCCTTTTTAACTTCTAAATTTATATCAAAAAGGATCTGTGTATCACCATAAAATTTGCTTAAATTTTCTATCTTTATCACTATTTTTCTCCAAGAGCTTCTAGCTCTTCGCATACTTTTTTAAATTTAGCCTCAGCGCTTTGCAAAGCCTCTTTGTTTGTCTCTATAACTTCTTTTGGTGCGTTTGCTACGAAATTTTGGTTATTTAGCATACCTGAAAGCTTAGCTATCTCTTTTTCAAGCTTTGTCTTTTGAGACTTGAGCCTTGTGATGATACCGCTCATATCAAGCCCTTCAAGCGGGACAAATGCCTCTAAATTTTCGCTCACATCTCTGATAGAATTTTCTATTTTCTCATCTACAAAGCCGATCTCCTCGCATTTTGCAAGCAGTTTGATATACTCTTTGACCTCGTCAAGATCTATTTTTTCATTAAATTTAACAAAGGATTTTGCGATCTTTGAGTTGCCAAGATCTATGGTCGCTTTTGCACGGCGAATAGCCACGATCGCTTCGATAACTAGCTCAAATTTCTTCTCAACGTCTAAATTTCGCTCTTTTACCTCTGGGTAGCTCATCACCATTATTGACTTTGCGTTTTCAAGCTGTGTGCCGCTAAGCTCCTGAAATAGATACTCTGAGAGAAACGGCATGAAAGGATTTAGCAGCTTCATCGCCTCTTTAAATATACTTCCAAGCTCTTTTACACTCGCTTTATCAGCCTTGCTAAGCTCGATACCCCAGTCGCAAAACTCATCCCAAAGGAATTTATAAAGTGTGTTTGCAGCGTCATTGAAGCGGTAGGCGTCGATGTTTTCGCGCACCTCTCTTACACACTCGTTAAAGCGGCTATTCATATAAATTCCAAGCTTTGTTTGAAGCTTGATATCCTCTAAATTTGCAAATTTGCTCTCATTTAGCATGAGGTATTTGCTCGCGTTATAAAGCTTGTTTGTAAAATTTCTTACCTGCTTCATCTTGGCGTCACTTAGCTTGATGTCGCGTCCTTGAACAGCTAGAAGCGTTAGCGTAAAGCGCAAAATATCAGCACTATACTCATTTATGCTATCAAGCGGATCGATGACGTTGCCAAGGCTTTTACTCATCTTTCTACCAAACTCATCTTTTACAAGCGCGTGCAGATAGATATCGTCAAATGGTAGCTTGCCAAGAGCATTTTCGCCCTGAAACATCATCCTAGCAACCCAGAAAAATAATATATCAAAGCCAGTTATAAGAAGGTTGTTTGGATAAAACTCAGCCAAATCGCCTTCAAACCATTTTTCATTTTTTAGCTCATTTTCATTTCCCCAACCAAGCGTGCTAAATGGCCAAAGACCAGAGCTAAACCATGTATCTAGCACGTCTGGATCTTGGTGAAAATTTTTACTTTTACACTTTTTGCACTCGCATGGCTCTCCCTCATCAGCCCACATATGACCGCAATCATCGCAGTAAAATACTGGAATTTGATGTCCCCACCAAAGCTGGCGTGAGATACACCAGTCCCTTAGCTCTCTCATCCACGCGTTAAAGCTGTTTATCCAGTGCGGCGGATAAAATTTAGCAAGGCCCTCTGAGACCTTTTGTATCGCTTCGTCTGCGATCTCTTTTTTGACAAACCACTGCTTTGAGATGTATGGCTCGACGACATTTTTGCAGCGGTAGCAGTAGCCTACCTGGTTTTCGTAGTCTTCTATCTTTTCAACATTGCCAAGTTTTTCAAGCTCGGCCACGACGATATCTCTAGCCTCAAGCCTCTCAAGTCCTGCAAATTTATCGCACTTGTCGTTTAAGATGCCCTTTTCATCAAAGATAGTAATAAACTCAAGGTCGTGCCTTTTGCCAACTTCGTAGTCGTTTTGATCGTGCGCAGGAGTGACCTTAACAAGGCCTGTTCCAAACTCCATATCGACGTGCTCGTCTGCGATGATCTCGATCTCTCTATTTATGATAGGTAGCACCACCTTTTTTCCGATTAAATTTTTATAGCGCTCGTCGTTTGGATTTACCATTACGGCAGTGTCGCCAAAGTAGGTTTCTGGACGAGTTGTTGCAACAACAACAAATTCACTTGGCTTGTCTGCAAAATAATATCTCAAATGATAAAGCTTGCCTTTATTCTCTTTGTGCTCGACCTCGATGTCAGAAAGCGCCCCATCATGCGTACACCAGTTTATCATATAGTTTTTCTGAACGATCAGTCCTTTGTCGTATAAATTTACAAAGGCTTTTTTTACAGCTTTTCTTAAGCCCTCATCCATAGTAAATCTCTGGCGAGACCAAGCTGGAGTGATACCAAGCTTTCGCATCTGATGGACGATCATGCCGCCACTTTTCTCTTTCCACTCCCACACTTTTTCTACAAATTTCTCGCGTCCAAGCTCCTCTTTTTTGATCCCTTGGGCTAAAAGCTGTTTTTCAACGACGTTTTGAGTGGCGATACCAGCGTGGTCAAGTCCTGGCTGCCAAAGCGTCTTGTAGCCGTCCATCCTCTTGTAGCGCGTCATGATATCTTGGAGTGTAAAGGTTAGGGCGTGTCCGATGTGAAGCGAGCCAGTCACGTTTGGAGGTGGCATCATAATGCAAAATTTACGTCCATCTTTTTGGATATCTTTGTTCGCGTCTATCTCGAAGTATCCGCGTTCTTCCCAAATTTTATAAAATTTATCTTCTATCTCTTTTGCATTGTAAAATTCTGCCACTTTTGTGTCCTCTTTCGTTTAAAAAATGCTTAATGTTATCTAAAATTTGTTTAAAAAAATCTTTGCAAAAGTTGGGAAATATGGGCTTGGGGCGGTTAAACGCCCCAAAGTTTAAATAGCTATTTTACGGTAAAGCTTCTTTGAGCTAAGTCGTAGTCGTTTTGTCTTTCGTTATACATATTTTCAGTTGTGACCGCACCAAGCGAGCATTTGCCGCTAAGTCTTACACGATAAGGTGTGTAAAGCACAGCCTCTCTCTTATCACTATCTAATGTATAAAAACTTAAAACGCGATCATCTTTTATGCTCTGATATTCAAGCTCAATACTATCTTTAAAACTCTTATTAAAACCACTTAAATTTTCATTTATCGGCTCAAAGCAGCTACTTACGACCTCGTTTATAACGCCATTTCTGACCATTGTTTTTGAGTTTATTACTACTTTTGAGTAGATGACGTCATTTACTTTTAAGCTGTCAAGACCTAGCTCTTTGCCCTTTTCATCCACGAATGTTCGGTAGATGTCAAGCTCTTTTGGCTCTATTTTGTGCTTGATCTCAAGTGGCACGTAAGCGTAGCTTAAAATAGTGGCATATAGCTTGTTTTTGCCAAGTGGTGTAATAGTGAAATTTCCATCTTTTGTTGTAAAAGATACGCTTAAAAGGCCGTCAAATTCTTTACTTGAACCGTTGTAGGAAAGCTTAAATTTATTGTTTTTCTCGCCACTATCTTTGCCAAAGTAAGCATTTAGTGCCCTAAGGGTAAATGCACGCTCCTGTGTTGAGCTTAGCTCATTTAAATTTGTGATCAAGAAATTTGCAAGATCATCTGAGTAGTCGTTTTTCTCAAAATATTTTGCATGCAGATATAGAATAAACGCATTATCTCTCATCTTTGAGCCAAAGCTAGAATAATCCTTGCTGTAATCAGCCGCTTGAGCTTTTTTAATATCTTTTAGTGCTACTTTTGCTTCGTCATTTAGTCCGCTTAGTTTCAAAGCTGCTGCCATTAAATATTTATTAAGCGCGGTTGTATTGTAGGCTTTGTCATCGTAAATTTTATTTAGTAGCGACTTGTCAACCATATTTGCACGAGCACTTACATATAGAGAGTAGAGCGCTTCAAGATCGCTATTTACATATTTTGCCATTGAATTTACAGCACTTTGTTTTACTCTTTTGCCTATATCATATCCAGCCTCTTCAAGATCCAACAATACATCAGTTGTAAAGATGTTTGCAAATGCATTTGTATAGCCTAGATCACTCCAGTAACCAAAGCTACCATCTGGCTTTTGCATCTTGATAAGCTCACTCATACCGTGAGTGATAAACCTCTTTTGATCATTTTTTTCAAGCTCATCTTTTGGCTTTAAATTTAAAAGCGCGAGCAGTCTTGAGCTCCTTTGCTCAGCACATCCATAAGGATACTCGACTAAATTTTTAGAAGCTGCCAAAAGCACACTTGAGACAGAGCTTGACGCATCTATACTAACATTATGAAAGCCTTTTGGAAGTGAGATCATGCTCTCTTTGTCAAAGACACTACTTTTTGCGTAGGTGCTTATTGTGTAAGGGTTGACAACGTCAAGTAAGCTTTGGACAGTTTTTGAGCTATTTTTGTCACTTATAGTCACGTTATACTCGGCCGCACCAGCCTCAAGAGCTGAAATTTTAAACGTAAAGGCTTTATTTTCAAGTGGCTTTAAATTTGCATTTTCTTTTGTCTTGATGCTTAAATTTTTACTGCTAGCCACTTTTATGGTTAAATTTTTATCCTCATTTGTCGTATTTATGAGCCTTAAATTTGCATTTAGCTCATCGCCTTTTAAGAGATAAACTACGACACTTGGCTTTATGATGACTTCATCTTTTATGAGAATTTCGCTACTTACTGCGTTCATACCGCTTTCATTATTTGCCACAACGTCCACTCTGACAGCCGAGTTAAAACCATTTGGTGTTTTAAACTCGTATGAAATTTCACCCTTGTCGTCTGCTTGAAGGCTTATCAAATTTGCAAAAGTTTTTACATTTTTACTATCGACCGGGCTTGCATGTTTTGCCATCTTGGCCTCCATGGCCATCGCCGTCATGTCACCACCAAAATTTAGTATTTTACCTTCGACCTTGTAATTTGTGAGCCTATTATAAATGTCGTAGTCAAATACACCGTCTGGTAAAATTTTGTCAAAAAATTTAAGTGGATCGGCTGGTTTTTGTGAGGTTATATCAAGTACGCCAACATCTGTGATAAATAAATTTACATATGCTTTTGGCTTTGTTTTTAGTGAAATTTTGATGTTTTCATCGCTTTTTGCGACTTTTGGCGCATCAAGACTAAGGTCAATCTTTCTTGAAGACTTATCGCCATTTGCATAGACTTTGCCATATGTTCTAAACGGAGTTAATCCAGCATCAGTCATGCGGTAGATGTTTGCACTTACATAAAGACCACTAAAGTCAAAGTCGAGCTTAAATTTAACATTTGCTGAATTATTTTTGATCTTAACCACCTTGTAGGCCTTGACACCTGCATCCTCAAGCGTGACAAGAGCGATACCTTCTTTTATGGCAGAACTGATGTCCGCACTTAGCTCATCGCCTCTTTTATAAACGCTTTTGTTTAGCTTGATCTGAGACTTGCTAAGCTCTTTTGTAGGTGCAAGAGTTGAATAGTTATATCCGCTAACATCGATATCAAGGCTCGTACTTGCTCCACTTACTAAATTTGTCGCAGTGATCACATACGAACCGCTTTGTGTAAATTTATACCCAAACTCACCGCTACTTTTATAAAAACTATCAATATCTTCTAGTGTTCGTATCCATTTTATATAGCCATTTGCATCCCTTTGGTACTGCCATGAAACACGTTTTACATCAAATTTTAAATTTGACTTTACAGCCTTTTGGCTTGACATCTCAAGTACGACCGTTCTTAGTTTTACATCCTCGTTTGGCTCAGCAAAAGTCGTACTAGCGGCTATTCCGACCATATCTTTATATGGATAAAGTGTAAAGCTTTTTGCCTCGCTTACGTTCTTACCATCGTCATTTACGTTGAAATTTATAACACCTCTTATGATAGAAGGTGCGTTTTTAGTACTAAAACTAAGATCTATAATATGGCTTGATTTGCCATCTTTTGAAAGTGCAAAATCACTAACATAGCCTGGATATGAGCTTGCTTTTATCGTATCGTTTTTAAATTTATACTCTTTGTATTCACTATTTTTGTATTCATCATCAAAAAAGTCTACTTGTAAATTTCCATCAAGCTCGCTAGCCGCACCGCCAAAAAGGTAGTTGCTTATTAGATTTGCCCTTAAAAGATCGTTTTTGAAAAATTTTTCCGACTCAAGGACAATTTCATTTTTAATCCTATTTGGCACAAAGCTCTCGACATAAAATGGTACGCTTGATATCACTTTGCTAGCGTAAATAACTTGCATGTTAAATCTACCGCTTAGATCACTTAATATCTCTTTTTCGAAATTTATCATGCCAGCATCATTTGTATTTTGTGAAATTTCACTACTGCTTTTGCCTTGTGGGTCTATAAATTTAATCTTAACTGGCATATTTTTAAGCGGTTTAAAATCTCTATCTCTTAGATAAATTGCCCCTTGCAAGCTCTCATTTGGCCTTATAATGTTTGACGCAAAATGCGTATAGACATCGATGGTATCACTTGGATTTTGGCTTATAAATTGAGCATCATTTAGTGCTTCATTTTCTTGTATGATGAGGAAATTTTGCTCTTTGCCAAGCGAAACCACGACAGATGATGCGATTTTGTGTATATCTTTTTTATTAAATTTAAATACACCCTCATCATTTGTAGCACCAATAGCTATTTCCTCGTTTTTTACACCGTAAATTTTAACATTTGCATTTGGCAGCATTGTATTTTCGCCAAGGCGATTTGCAAAGACAAAAATTTCATCCTTGCCAAGCTTGACGTTTACGGCAATGTCGCTTAAGTAAACCACTTTTGAGACGCTCTTGTTTTTGCCGTAGTTTAAATTTATCTTATATACGCCGTCTCCTGCACCTGCAAAGTCAAGTTTTATCTTGTTAAGCGCGATCTCATTTAAAGCACCATCAAGCTTATAGCTCTTTTGTGCTACTTGAGTACTAAAGCTACTTAGATTTTCGCTATCGTAGTTAAAATTTAAAAAAAATCTAAAATTTTGTTCAGCAAGCCTTTCCACACTTACATTTAGCTCAGCTAAATTTGCACTTCTGATACCGATCTCACCGACGCTTGAGATATATGGCTCATTATTTATAAAATTTGCAAATGGAGTGAAATTGCCAGCTACTACTTCATAGCTACTTTCTTCTCTTACTACATTTCTATCATCGCCAAAGCCTGGCTTAATGGTGATTTCATAACTATTTTGTGGCTTAAAATCGTCACTTGTAATATCAATGTAGTAATAATATTCGCTAAGCTCTGAGTTTTCTTCATAGTTGTCACTATATTTGACGTCACTAATGCTAAAGTTTTTTACACCTTTAATGTTTATAAATTTCTTTAAGTTAATGTCGTCATCAAGCCAATTTTTTAGATAAATTCTGAAGCCCAAGATGCCATTATCAAGGCTCACTGGATAAATTTCTGGTATCTCAAGACTCTTTGCATTATCATTTATATTTACGCTTTCTTCACTTATTTCATCAGCAAAATTTACTATCGTTTCACCTGAAAGCGTTGCGCCAAATTTGCTCTCAAATTTTTCACCAAAATCAAAAACTGGATTGCTTAAATTTTTATCAAGATTAAGCTCAAAGCTATTGTTAGAAAGCTCAATCGCTTTAAATTTTGCATCTTTTACAGCAATATTTTTGATAGCTTCAATATTTACTTCATCATTAAATTTAACTATATATTTGCTATCGCTTATTTTTTCTATCTTTGTTAGCTCAAATTCTTTCGTGGCAAAACTAGCAGTGCTTCCGTTTTCAAGCTTGCAGCTATAATCCAAACCAGCGTGCATATCTTTTGTAAAAAGTAGCAAGCTTTGATCCCTAAATTTTACTATGCCATTTAGTGCCGGCTGGCATGAGATGATCTTTTTATCGCTTAGTGTTCCAATAAGATTTTTGCTTACTTTATCTTCTAGTCCAAATTCTACACTTAGGGGCGATTTTATCTCAGCAGTACCATTTAGGCTAAAAGCATATAAATTTACCACCCCCAGGAGTGCCATAAGTGCTACTTTTTGACGCATGTTATCTCCTTAGTTTTATTGTTATTTCACTTTGATTTGAATTCTCATCAAGACACTTTAGACTATGCTCGCCAAGAGTCATATCAAGCTTTTTCTCACTTGCATTCTCTATCTTTGTAAAATTTAAATCATCTATTTTTAGGTAAATTTCATCACCTAAGAACGCGTAGCATTTTACCATAACTTGGGTAATATTTTCATCTGTCACTATCTCTTCTTTGTCATAAGGATAGGCAAAAACTGGCTTTTTATCTTTAAAAATTTCAGCACAAGGACTTTTTTGTATCTCATCTTTATCCAAAAGCTCATTTTTAACCAAAAAATCAAGCTCTTCGCCCCTTAAACTTTCGCATTTATCCTTTAAATCTATACCCTTTATCCTATCATCAAGTGCCGTTTTTTTGCACGTTTCATAGCTAAAAGCATCAAGGCAGGTTGGTAGCTTTTCTATGCCATCTGGCTCACTCATAAATCTTAACTTCTCTTTTTGAGCAATTATCTTAAACATATCAAAAAGGCTCTTTGATACGTCATTTAGTCCTGTTAATTTATCAGTTTTACTGGCATTAAAATTTCCAATCCAAATAGCAATTGTGTAATTTTCATCAACGCCTATGGCGTAAAGATCACGTGAGTTTGCGCTTGTGCCAGTTTTAAAAGCGATCTTTGGCGTATTTTGGGCGTACTGCCAAACATTTTTTAGATACGATCTTGAGGCTTCGCTTAGCATTTTAGCGGTTAAATAGGCACTTTGAGGCGAGATGAGAGTTGCATTTTTCTCTTCATTTTTGTAATTTTTGCCAGCAAACTCAAGTGGCCTATAAATGCCGTCGTTTGCATAAATAGTATAAAGATGAGCAAGATCAAGCAGGCTCATTTCAGCACTTCCAAGCGTTATAGAAGCTCCATAATACTCTTTATCTTCATCTACTAAATTTACCTTTTCAAGTAGTTCGTAAAGCGAATTGTCTTTTAGCTTTAAGTTTAAATTTATAACTGGGATATTTAGACTAAAATTTAGAGCATCTTTCGCACTTACGATACCTAAAAAATCATTACTAAAATTCTTTGGAGCATACTCTTTTATATAAATTTGCGTGTCTATTAACTGCGAATTTGGCGTTATAAGCCCGCTATCAAGCGCAAGTGAGTAGATAAAAGGCTTTAATGTGCTGCCAGTATTTCGCTTCATATTTAGAGCTGAGTTTTTGCCATCACGTGCGTGCTCATCGTGTGAGCCGATAAAGGCAACAACGCTCATTTTTTTATTATCAATGACTACCGCAGCGGCATTGTTTGCATTTTTAGCCTTTAGCGAAAACATCGCGTCTTTTAAAATTTTAAGCATATCTTTTTGTAAATTTAGATCCAGGTTTGCCTTTGAAATTTGGTTTTTAAAAGCGACATTTGCATAATCTTCCGCGGTTACGATAGCTTTTGCTCTTACATTTTTAAATGGCTCAGCCTGCGCTCTTTTAAAGGCGCTAAGATCGATTAAATTTGCCTTGTAAAGCATCTTTATGACCCTGTTTTTTAAGGCATTTATGTTTGAAACGCGGTCTAGTCTATTTTTATTTGGATTTTTAGGGATCGTGCTTAAAAGTGCGGCCTGAGCGTAGCTTAGCTCATTTAGCTCCTTGCCAAAGTAAAAGAAACTTGCCGCCTTTGCACCCTCGATGTTACCGCCATATGGGGCTAAATTTAGATAAAAATTTAAAATTTCATCCTTGCTAAAGTGAAGCTCAAGCTGAAATGCTCTAAAAATTTCTTTTATCTTGTTTTTATAGCTTCGATCACTTGGCTCAAGCATCCTAGCTACTTGCATCGTGATAGTGCTAGCCCCTATGCGGTTGTCGCTTCTTAGGTTGTGAAAAAATGCTCTAAAAATGGAGGCAAAATTTACGCCAAAATGGTAATAAAAGTATCTATCCTCAAATAGCACAACGCATTGTTTTAGCGAGTTTGGGAAGCTTTGCTCGTGAAATCTCCAAATTCCATCGCTACTAAGCTTCATATTTATGATCTCGCCATTTTTATCAAGTAAAATTTTGGCTTCGTCTTTTTTAAGCGCGTCTAAATTTAGTGGATAAATTTGATCAAGTATCAAAAAAATAGCGACCACTAAAGCCAAAAATAGGGCAAGGAATTTTAGAAATTTAAACTTTTTCATCCGCGTGATTATAGCTGTTAAAGTTTAAGTAGCTATAATTAGCCCTTTTTAAAAAAGAGGAAACAATGCCCTTATCTAGGTTAAACAAAGAACAATACACTGCCGCAACTGCGCCATTTGGACACAATCTCATCATCGCTTCAGCTGGCACTGGCAAGACTAGCACGATTGTCGCTCGCATCGCTCATCTACTAAATTTAGGCGTAAAGCCTGAGAAAATTTTGCTTCTAACTTTCACCAATAAAGCGGCCAGCGAGATGATAGAGCGTTTAAATAGATATTTTGATAAACAAATCACCTCTAAAATCACTGCAGGCACATTCCACTCGGTCTCATTTTCGCTTTTAAAAAGCCTTGATAAAGGCGTCACGCTAAAGCAGCCAAGCGAGCTAAAGACGCTTTTAAAAAGTCTTGTTGAGAGGCGAAAATTTTACCATTTAAGCGATGTCAAGCCTTATGGCGGAGCCTATCTATATGACCTTTACTCGCTATTTCAAAACAGCGAGCAAGGCACCACCTTTGGCAAGTGGATAAGCGATAAGAGCGAAGAGCAGGGCGTTTATGCTGAAATTTATGAAGATGTTTTAGAGGAGTTTGAGGCTGAAAAGGCTAAATTTGCCTACGCTGACTTTAACGACCTTCTCATAAAAATGCGCGACGAGCTAAAAAAGGGAGCAAATTTAGCTTATGATGAAATTTTGATCGACGAGTATCAAGACACAAACACGCTTCAAGGCAGCCTCATAGACGCATTTGCGACAAAGAGCCTCTTTTGCGTGGGCGATTTTGACCAGAGCATCTACGCGTTTAACGGCGCAAATATCGAGATCATTGGCTCATTTAAAGATCGCTTCCCAAACGCAAATATCTACGCTTTAAATGTAAATTACCGCTCAAGCTCAAGCATACTTGCCCTTGCAAATAAGGTCATAAATAACAATCCAAGGCTTTATGAAAAGCACCTAACCGTAAGCCGTGAGGGAAATTTCAAGCCTCCAAGGCTACTTGTCTATAACGAGCTTTTTGATCAGTATCAAAATATCGCCGACATCATCTCGCTCTCGCCATTTAATAGAGAAAATATCGCCATAATTTTTAGAAATAACTCATCAGCTGATGGCATCGAGGTCGCGCTAAAAGAGCGAGGCATCGGCTCAAAGCGAAAGGGCGGGGTGAGCTTTTTTGAGAGCCGCGAGATCAAGGCGCTCATCGACATCATGGGAATTTATGTCAATCCAAAAGATATAATGGCATTTATCCACATCTGCGAATACGCAAAAGGCGTTGGCAGCGCAGTTAGCAAAGAAATTTTTGACGCACTACTTAAGCTTGGGCATGGAAATTTGATAAAAGGGATAGTTGAGCCAGATGAAAGCGTAAATATCTCATCAAACAAAAGGCGAAACTACCAGCTTGGCCTTTTTGACGATCTTGACGAATTTGCCGAAGTTTCAAGGTTTTCTAAGCTTGGCTTTAGCGATAAATTTCTGGGCCACCCAGTGCTAAAACTACAAAAGCTAAGCGAGAGTGGGGCGCAGTTTTTATATGAAATTTACAACTTTTTAAGAGGTATGAGAAATATCTCAAAGCCAGCTACAATGATAAACGAGATAAAAACTAGCAAAATTTACTCTCTCATCGTCGAAAACATCAGCACAAAAAGGGCAACTCTAAAAAACGGCAATGTTGATCTTGCCCTAAAAGAAGAGGTCAAAGAGCGCATAATGGCAAAGAGCGTGGTGCTAAGCGAGCTAGCTAAAAAATATCAAGATATCAGTAAATTTTATAACTTCTTAGCCCTTGGCAGCAACGAGATGAGCGAAGGGCAGGGCGTTAGCTTACTTAGCGTGCATGCGAGCAAGGGGCTTGAGTTTGACCAAGTTTTTATCGTCGATCTCGCGCAAAACCGCTTTCCAAATTTAAAGCTAATGAGTATGGGCGGTAGTCTAGAAGAAGAAAGACGGCTCTTTTACGTGGCCGTAACTCGTGCAAAAGACGAGCTATATCTAAGTTATGCAAAATACGACAAGATAAAGAAGGTGAATTATCAGCCAAGTAGGTTTTTGATAGAGGCTGGCATGGCAAAAGAGGAAGTTTAAAGAGAATTTTAATCTTATTAAGTAAAATTGACCAATTTTTTACAAAGAGAAGCAATGAAAAAATCTAAAATTTTAATAATCCTGCTTATTTTAGGCGTCGGTGGATATTTTATCTATGATAATTTTTTTAAGATAAAAGATGAAAAGGTGGAATTTATCACCAAAAAGGCAAAGAAAGGTTCATTCAGTAAAAAAGTCGATGCGACTGGAGAAATTTTCGCCACCGAGCTAGTTGATGTGGGTGCTCAGGTGAGCGGCCAGATAAAAAAACTCTACATTAAGCTTGGAGATCAGGTCAAAAAAGGCGATATGATCGCAAGTATCGATAGCTCGACCCAGCAAAATAACATTGATAATAAAGAAGCACAGCTTGCTATCTACAAAGCTCAGCTTGAAAGCGCAAAAGTGGCTCTAAACATTGCAAAAACGCAGTTTGATAGAGAAAATGCACTTTTTGCCAAAAACGCCACTTCAAAACAAGAATTTGAAAGCGCAAAAAATACTTATAGCGCAAATAGTGCCAAGATAAAGGAGCTTGAAGCTCAGATCAAGCAGACAAATATCGAGCTAAGTACTGCTAAGATAAATTTAGGCTACACAAAGATCACCGCCCCAAGAGATGGCATAATAGTAAGCGTGCAGGTTGAAGAGGGACAGACTGTAAATGCTAATCAAACTACGCCAACTATCGTAAAGATCGCAGATCTTAGCTATGTTAAGATGAAGATGCAAATAGCTGAGGGCGACATCACAAAGATAAAGGTTGGCACACCAGTTGAATACTCGATACTCTCTGAGCCAACGAAAAAATTTCAAACGACGGTTAGCTCGATCGACCCTGGCTTAACGACATTAAGCGATGGTAGCTATGGTTCTAGCAGTAGTAGCAAATCCACAAGCTCAAGCACTTCAAGCAACTCAGCTGTTTATTATTACGCGCAAAGCATAGTTGAAAATAAAGATAAAATTTTAAGAATAGGTATGACAACACAAAATGAGCTTTTAATAGCAAATGTAAAGGACGCTATCATCGTACCAAGCATCGGCATCAAAAGAGATGAAAACGGCACTTTTGTCTATATTTTAAAAGACGGCAAAGCGGTAAAAACAGCGGTCAAAACTGGCATAAAAGACAACCTTGATACGCAGATCATTAGCGGTGTGAACGATGGCGACGAGATCATCACATCACAAGGCTCAGCAAGCGAGATAGCCAAGATGATCGAAAAAGAAAATAAGAAGTTTTAAGTGATAAGCCTAAAAAATATCACAAAAAGCTTTAAGCTTGGCGATAATGAGATAGAAATTCTTCATGGCATAAATTTAGAGATAAAAAAGGGTGAATTTATAGCCATTATCGGTCAGTCTGGCTCTGGTAAATCAACTCTGATGAACATCCTTGGCTGCTTAGATAGCCCAAGTGGCGGGCAGTACTTGTTAGATGGCAAAGATATATCAAAATTTGATAGCGACGCACTTGCTAAGCTTAGGCGAGATAAATTTGGCTTTATCTTTCAAAGATATAACCTTCTTAGCACAATGAATGCTCTTGAAAACGTCGCACTTCCTAGCATCTACGCAGGAGCAAATAAGAACGACCGAGAAAAAAGAGGTATGGAGATCTTAGACTCACTTGGCCTTAGCGAAAAAGCAAAAAATTTACCAAATAAACTCTCAGGCGGACAACAGCAAAGGGTCTCCATAGCAAGGGCACTGATGAATGGTGGCGAGATCATCTTGGCTGATGAGCCAACAGGCGCGCTTGATAGTAAAAGTGGTCTAAGGGTGATGGAAATTTTAGTGGATCTTTATAAAAAAGGTCACACCATCATCATCGTCACGCACGATCCAAAGATCGCCGAATACGCGAGTCGTGTGATCGAGATAAAAGATGGCAATATCGTAAACGATAATGTAAAAAGTAGCGAAATTTACGAGGCGACAAAGCAAACTCAGCCAGAGAAAAGCAAATTTACCTACTATAAAGATCAGCTAATTGAAAGTTTTAAAATGTCGGTAAATGCGATGCTGGCTCATAAATTAAGATCGCTTTTAACGATGCTTGGCATTATAATTGGCATCACGGCGGTCATTAGCGTCGTAGCTCTTGGTAAAGGCTCACAGGAGCAAATTTTAGCTGGCATCAGAAAGATCGGCACAAATACGATCGACATAATGCCGGGGAAAGGCTTTGGCGATATGCTCTCGGGCAGGGTAAAAACGCTCTCTATAAGTGACGCAAATATGCTCTCAAAGCAGTCGTTTCTTGACTCAGTCACTCCAAACACAAGTACTTCAGGCGTACTAACGTATGAAAATATCTCCTTAACAGCGACGCTAAAAGGCGGTGGAGTAGGGAGCTTTGACGTAAATGGACTAAAACTAGAAAAGGGAAGAATTTACGATGATGAGGAGGTTTTAAACTCAGATTCTGTCACATTAATAGACCAAAACACCAAAAACAGTATATTTAAAAACGAAGACCCTATCGGTAAGATCATACTTTTTAATAAAAAGCCACTTCGCATTATAGGTGTTTTACAAAAAGATGAGTTTAAAATCGGCGATGCTAGCTCACTTAAAATTTATGCTCCATATACGACTGTGATAAACAAGATAACGGGCGATAAATTTATTAGCTCAATAACCGTAAAAGTAAATGAAAGCGTAAATGCTCAAATCGCAGAAAAGAGCCTAACCGATCTTTTAACGATAAAACACGGCAAAAAAGACTTCTTTACAAGGAATTCTGATAGCATCAAGCAAACTATCGAAGAGACCATCTCGACGATGCGCCTTCTAATATCAAGTATCGCCGTAGTTTCACTAGTAGTTGGTGGCATAGGCGTGATGAATATCATGCTAGTCTCAGTTACAGAGCGCACCAAAGAGATAGGCATCAAAATGGCAATCGGAGCTAGGCAAAGCAACATCTTGCAGCAGTTTTTGATAGAGGCGGTGCTACTTTGCTTAATTGGCGGAGCTATTGGTATAGCCTTTTCTTACGCGATCGGCTACATATTTAACAACTTTTTAGATGGCTTTAGCATGATCTTTTCAAATGGCTCGATCGTGCTTGCGCTTGTTACATCGATGGCCATTGGCATCATCTTTGGCTACATGCCCGCCAAAAATGCCTCAAAACTAAATCCAATAGATGCGCTTTCAAGGGAGTAATATGAAATTTCTAAGCTTAGCTTTAGTACTTGTTTTAAGCGGCTGCGCTGTTAAAAATATAGATGAAAATTACAAGCAAATTTTACTTGAAGATAACGCTAGCAGGGAGCTAAATTTAAACACATCTTGGTGGAAAGAGTATCATCAAAGCTACCTTGATGAGCTTGTAGAACTTGCGCTTAAAAACAATACCGACCTTGCAAAAGCAGCGATAAATGTAAATAAAGCGCTCGCTCAAGCTGGCGTTTTAGAAGCAAATCTCATCCCAAGCTTTAGCGCTGGCATCAAGGCTGGAAGTAGTAAAAATATAAAAGAGGGCGGCGCTTCTAGTAGAAGCTTTGGCTCAAGCATAGGGCTTAGCTACGAGCTTGATCTTTGGCAAAAGCTTGCAAATAGCAAAGATGCAGCGATGTTTGAAGCAGATGCTACTAAATTTGATCTGGAAGCTAGCAAACTAAGCGTGATAAACTCCGTAACAGACGCCTATTTTCAGATTTTATATCTAAATGAGAGCATTAAAACTTATGAGCAAATTTTAGAAATTTATAATGAGCTAAATAAGATAGTCGGGCTTAAATTTGAGCTTGGCAAAGAGGAAGCGTTAAGCCTAAAACAGATAAACTCGCAGCTTTTAAGCGCTCAAAATAAGATAGAAAGTGCCAAAAAAGATCTTGTGACTGCTAAAAAAACGCTTAGGATTTTGCTAAATGAGAGACCAGATTTTGAGCTTAAATTTGAGGGACTCACACTAAGTCCAGTTAAAAGAACGGGCGTTGATCTGGAAGTGCCAACAAGCGCCATAGCAAACCGTCCGGACCTAAGAGCGGCTATTTACCGCATAGAAGAGAGTCTCCTAAACTACAAAGCGAGCCAAAAAGAGTTTTATCCAAGCATCACGCTAGGAGCTAGCCTCAAAAGTAGTTCAAGCACCAAAGAGGGCGCATTTAGCCTTAAATTTCTAAATGGCAATATCGCTTTAAATTTACCGTTTTTAAACTACTCTAAGCTAAAGTCAAATTTAAAAGTAAGCGAGGCAAATTTCGAGCTTGCAAAGCTAAACTACATAAGCACTCTAAATAGCGCATTAAACGAGATAGATGCATTTTACAAAGGCTACCTAAACGACGAAGCGCTACTTGCTAACTACCAAGAACAGATAAAAAACTACGAGGAAATTTCAAAAATTTACGAGCTAAAATACTCCTACGGCAAAGTCGAGCTAAAGCAGTTTTTGGAGGCTAAAAACAGCGAGCTAGAGGCTAAAATAGGGCTACTAAAGGCAAAATATACTCTCCTACAAGACGAGCTAAATATCTACAAAGCCATGGCTGGTAAATTTAATAGGTAAATTTATGAGCTCAGCTTGGGACTATGAGGCAAATGCGTGTAGCAGTGATGGCAAATTTAGCGCCAAATTTGAAGGCTGTGAGGTCGCTATGGGCGCTCCAACCCTTGGCGAGCTACGACTTTTTATAAATAGCAAGCACTGTCTAAAATTAAAAAATGAGCCTTCAAACCACGAAAAAAGACTATCAAATTTTGATCAAAATTTAGTTAAAGATGACGATGCGCTTCAAATTTTACTTAGCGAAAGGGCGACTGCTTGCTTTTTGTTTTCAGAGGACTCTAAATTTCTAGCTTTTTCTGAATGGACGGCAGATAAAATGCAGATCGTAAAGGTAGTGCACCTAGCCGATATGAGCATAAAAACTGATAATAGGCGCAAAAGAGTAGTGGAATTTCTCTCATTTGATGATGGCTTGCTTGAAATTTTAGACTCGCCGATCTTTATGCCTAAAAACTACACACTGGATATCCGCACACTTTTTGACGATAAAATTTAATTCTTGAGCGAGCGCTTTATGTACATTTATCGCAGTTTTTGCAAGGTTAGTGCTCTGCGCTTAAAAGCAAGAACCACAAACTCCAAAGATAGCTCTTGCTCACTTTTTCAAAATAGGGTAGATCAAATTTTAAGTTATATATAAGATAAATACAAATTTCACATTTTTTGAAAAGTGTAAAATTTAACTAATTTTCTTACAAATATTTTTATGTCAAATTTAATGGATAAATTAAAATCATACAAAAGATAAAGTCTAAAATAAGCCTATAAATCAATATTTAAATTCATATAAAAGAAAAAATAAGAAAATTAAAATAACAATTTGAAAATTATAGTTTTCAATACAAATATATAAAAAAGCTTATATTTTACCTTTTAACATATTCATATTAAGTATTATGCTTTTAAATTATCTTTTTAAATTAAAGGTCGTATTTGATTTTTTGAAAACTTACACATTACAAAGTAAGTTTTCAAGAATTAGAAGTTTTATAAAATTGTAGATTTTAAGCCAAAAGCTCTTTTGCGATCATACTTATGCGTTTTGCTTCAGCACTTGCTCCGATCTCATCTTTTGCCATTTTCATTACAGCGCCTAAATTTTTACCAACTCTTTCAATAATCTTTTTTATTTTTTCTTTAAGCTCTTCATCGCTTAGTTGTGCTGGCAAATATGCCTTAATAAGCTCAATCTCGCCCTGCTCTTTTTTAGCCAAATCCTCTCTAGCACCTTTTATATAAAGCTCAACCGAGTCAGCCCTCTTTTTGATCTCCTTTTGAAGTAGTGGAAGTACCACTTCATCAGTCATTTCGATCCTTTGATCGACTTCGACCTGCTTAAGTGCTGCATTTAGCGTTCTTAAAGTATCTCTTTTAAACTCATCTTTTGCCTTCATAGCCTCTTTTATATCAGCTAAAATTTGCTCTCTTATACTCATTTCCTCTCCTTTAAATTTTTGAAATATTAACTAAAAATTTGTGATAATTTCTTGAAATTTTCCTTGCAGATAGGCCACCCCAACACCCTCTCTAAGCCCATCGTCAATAACTAAAAATTTTGCTTCTTGCCCGATTAAAAGCTCCTCTAAAAGCAGCGTTCCAGCGATGAGTGGATACTTTCTGTTTCTTCCAACCGCTACGTCAGCGCTTATATCATCCATCTTTAAAAGCTCATCCATAAACCAGGCAAGATCGTCATTTTTAAGCTCAAATCCACTTACTTTTTTTGGATCATAGTTCTCGTAGTTAAGTCCAAGTCGTAACGCTGCGATAGTAGTTGGTACGCCAGAAGTCAGCACGATAAATCTATTTCTTAAGCTATTTAAAAATTCTTTTGCATCTTTTGTATAAATTTTTGCATTTTCTTGCATTAAATCAAGCGTTTTAAATTTCTCAAAAAATGTAATAATGCCAAATTTAAAGCTCATGAAATTTCCATCTTCACCGATCTCTGAGCTTGCTCCACCGATGTCAATGACGCTAAAATTTTCATTTATTCTAAGCTTTTTAAAAGCATTTTGAACACCCAAAAATGTAAGTTTTGCTTCAGCTTCGCCGCTTATTAGATGAAAATTTATACCAAATTTCTCTCTTATCTCGCTAAAAATTTCCTCACTATTTGACGCCACCCTAAAAGCCTCAGTTGCGACTGCTACGCATTTAAATTTATCAAAACCAAATTTACTTTTAGCCTCCGCTATCGCTTCAAAGAGCCTATTTTTAGACTCATCTGCTATCTTGCCACTTTCATTTAGCCCTCTAGCAGCTCCTACTATCTTTTCATAAATTTGCTCATTACTAAAGCCATTTTGCTCTTTTTTGACAAGTGCTACGCGAAATGTGTTTGAGCCAAGATCGATCGCTATAACCAAAATTTATCCTTAAAATTTTTGCAGATTCTAACATATGATAATTTAGTATCATTTAAAGTTGAAAAATTCTAAAAACTTTAATATTTTTCAAGATATAATCCCTATCAAAAACCTTATAAGGGGGCTTGATTGCTTCGAGATAACTTATTGGCATTTGTTATTTTTGCAATTTGTAGCGTTGGATTTTTCGTTTGGGGCTATCAATACATCCCGACAAATAACTACTTTTTATTCTTGATCGCTGGCATGTTTGGTCTTTTTATGGCCTTTAATATCGGTGGAAATGACGTTGCAAACAGCTTTGGCACAAGCGTCGGCGCAAAAACACTCACACTAAAACAAGCTCTTGTAATCGCCGCCATTTTTGAGCTTAGCGGCGCGATATTTGCAGGATCTGAGGTTACAAATACGATTAGAAACGAGATCGTGAAATTTCCAAGCGATCTAAATCCGATGAAATTTGTCATCATTATGATCTCAGCCCTTCTTAGCTCAGGTCTTTGGCTATTTTACGCGTCCAAAAAAGGTCTGCCAGTCTCGACCACTCACTCGATAGTTGGTGGCATAGTTGGAGCAGGACTTGCTATGGGTTTTATGATAAAAGATCCCGAGCCATTTAGTATGGTTTCATGGAGTGAGATCGGTAGAATTGCCGTAAGTTGGGTCATTTCGCCACTGCTTGGCGGCGTGATGTCTTACGTTATATTTGGCTACGTAAAAAGCAAGATTATAGAACCAACACATGAACTTAAAATGAATCTAAAAGCGTTAAAAGCTGAGAGAAAAGCCTACAAAGAAAGCTTTATAAAAGCACTCAAAACAAAGCCAGCTGAGGAGCAGATAGCCACTCTTTCAAAGATCGCAGTTATCGATGAGGATGAGATCGAAACCACTGAATATAGCGAATACCGCTCAAAAATTCGCATCATGAAAGATAGCGAAAAAGAGATAGATACTTTTAAAGCGATGAAAAAGCACATCCCAATCATCGCTGGATTTGCCGCAATGGTCATCTCATCAATGATGCTTTTTAAAGGGCTTGAGCATATAAATTTAGCCTTTAGCATCATCCAAACAGTCTGGATCATCTTCGTCATCGGAGCTCTAGCATATCTTGCAAGCCTTGCTATCATAAATGTCATGAGCAAAAACGATAGCGAAAAAAGCATCAATAGAATTTTCTCATGGTTTCAAATTTTTACCGCTTCATCTTTTGCGTTTTCACACGGCGCAAACGACATCGCAAACGCAGTTGGACCATTTGCCGCTGTGCTTGATGTGCTAAAGACTGGCTCTATAAATGAAAGCTCACCCATACCAAGCATCGCAATGGTAACCTTTGGTATCTCGCTTGTCGTTGGACTTTGGTTTTTAGGCAAAGAGGTGATCACTACTATCGGCTCAAAACTAGCTGAAATTTTACCTACGACCGGCTTTAGCGCCGAGCTTGCCTCAAGTATCGTCATACTTCTAGCCACAAAGCTTGGCATACCAGTTAGCTCGACGCATATCCTAATAGGTGCAGTTTTAGGCATCGGCATCGTAAATAAAAATGCAAACTGGAAAATGGTAAGACCAATCATTCTTGCTTGGCTCATCACGCTTCCTGCTGCTGCTATCTCATCAGCTATATTTTATTTTGCTCTTGCTAAATTTTTAGGCGTTTAGATATATTTTTAAGTAGCAAAAACCGCCCTATTTTTTAGATATTTTTGTATAAATTTATATGAGAGCTTGGCAAGTCAGATCAGACCTGCCAAGTAAATTTGAAGTTATTTTTTCTTAATGATGATCTTCTCACCATCGCTATCAATGGTAATCTCATCGCCACTTTCAAGCTCATCTTTTAAGATCATATCAGCGATCTTGTCTTCAACCAGCTCATAAAGCGCTCTTCTAAGAGGTCTTGCGCCATAAACTATGTCAAAGCCAGCTTTTGCAATAAATTTCTTGGCCTCTTCGCTCAAAACTGCCTTGATACCGCGGTTGTGAAGAGTTTTTTCAAGCTCTTTAAACATGATCTCAATGATAGAGATTAGGCCTTGTTCATTTAGAGGATTAAAGATGATAGTATCATCAAGCCTATTTAAAAACTCAGGTTTAAAGTAGTTTTTAAGCTCGTTTTTAACAGCCACATCGCGGTCTTCACCCTTTAGCTCCATTATGAAATTTGAAGCGATGTTTGAAGTTAAAATGATGATAGTGTTTTTAAAATCAACCGTTACACCTTTGTTATCAGTAGCACGTCCATCATCAAGTATGCCAAGAAGTATGTTAAATACATCTTTGTGGGCCTTTTCAACCTCGTCAAAAAGTATGACTGAGTATGGTCTTCTGCGAACTGCCTCTGTTAGCTGACCGCCTTCATCGTAGCCTACATATCCTGGAGGCGCACCAAGAAGCCTACTCACGCTATGTTTTTCCATATATTCGCTCATATCAAAGCGGATAAGCGCCTTCTCATCGTCAAATAAAAATTTAGCCAAAGCTTTAGCTGACTGAGTTTTACCAACGCCTGTTGGTCCAAGAAATAAAAACGAACCAATAGGCCTTTGACCCTCATTTAGCCCTGCTTTGTTTCTTTTTACAGCACGTGCAAGTGCGTGTAATGCGTCATCTTGACCGACAACGCTCTCTCTTAGATGCTCTTCGATGTGCAGATACTTCTCTTTTTCACTTGTTAGCATCTTCTTAACTGAAATTCCAGTCCATTTGCTCAAAATTTCAGCTACAAGCTCTTCATCGACTTGATTTTTAAGAAGCACGCCCTCTTTTTTCATGTGCTCCCATTTTTCTTCAAGCTCATGTTTGTGCTTTTTAGCGTCAGCTATCTTGCCGTATTCTATCTCGGCAGCCTTTTGAAGATCGCCATTTCTTTTTGCTATCTCAGCTTGTGATTTTAGACTATCAATCTCTTTTGTTGCTTTTGAAATTCCGCCAAAAACGGCCTTTTCGTTTTCAAATTTTGTATCAAGTGCTAGCTTTTTCTCATTTAGGTCAGCTATCTCTTTTTCGATCTCGCCAAGTCTTTCTTTGTTTTTATCAGCATCCTCCATCTTTAGAGCTTCTTTTTCTACTTGAAGCGTTACGATCTCGCGTTTTATCTTTGAAAGCTCGTATGGCTCGCTTTCTATTTGCATCTTAAGTTCAGCTGCTGCCTCATCTATAAGGTCTATCGCCTTATCTGGCAAGAAGCGGTTTGCGATATAGCGGTCACTTAGTCTTGCAGCGGCAACTAGCGCACTATCTGTTATCGTGATGCCGTGATGAACTTCAAGACGCTCTTTTATGCCACGTAAAATTTGAAGCGCCTCATTTACGCTTGGCTCTTTAACGTCTATCGGCTGGAAGCGTCTTTGAAGTGCTGCATCTTTTTCAAAGTATTTTCTGTATTCTTTTAATGTCGTCGCACCAACAGCGTGAAGCTCGCCACGTGCAAGAGCTGGTTTTAGGATATTTGCAGCATCCATTCCACCCTCGCTCGCACCAGCTCCTACTATGGTGTGAATTTCATCTATAAAAAGTATGATGTTACCAGCTTTTTTCACCTCGTCGATGACAGCTTTTAACCTATCTTCAAACTCACCTCTATACTTTGCGCCAGCCACAACTGCACTCATATCAAGTGCGATGACACGCTTGTTTGCAAGGCTTGTTGGCACATCACGAGCGACTATCTTTTGAGCTAAGCCCTCAACGATGGCTGTTTTACCAACGCCTGGCTCACCAAGCAAGATAGGGTTGTTTTTACTCTTTCTTATTAAAATTTGCATCATTCTAGTGATTTCTTCATCACGGCCAATGACTGGATCAAGCTCTTTATTTAGCGCTTTTTGCGTTAGATCGATACCAAATTTCTCTAAGCTATCAAGAGTATCATCGCCAGTTTGGCTATCTATCTTTTTGCCACCTCTTATGCTCTCAAGGTTCTTTTTGATCTCCAAGATGTCACAAAATTTACTTAAAATTTGTTTGATCTCACTAAGCTCAAGAGATGAGATGATCCATGTATCAACAGCTATGTAGCTATCGCCCATGCTTACCATCAAAGCTTTTGCATTTTCAAGAGAATTTATAAGCTCTCTTGAAACTGAAACGTTATCTTTTGTAACGTTTGAGCTACTTGGAAGTGAAGAAATTTTACTTTTTACTTCAAGCTCGACAGCGTCTTTACTTACATTCATTTTATTAAACACTTGGTTTAAAATAGAATTACTATCTGCAAGTAAAGCCCAAAAAATATGAAGTGGAACAACTTGCGGATTTTTAGAAAATATCGCTAAACTAATACCTTTTTCAAGAGCTTCTTGCATCTGAGCTGTTAAATTTTCTGTTATATCAGCCATTAAATCTCCTTGGATTATTTTATATGGTCGCCATTATATAACTTTAGTCTTATATTGTCAAGTATTTTTATAATGCTTGTCACTCTTTTTATTTAATTGCTAAAATTTACTGTTATAAATTTGTATCAAAAACTATCCAAAAGCAAAAATATAAGCTTAAATTTATACTTTTTTTAGCCAAAAGCTAATAGAATTGAGCCAAAAATTATAGGAGAAATTTTGAATAAATTTAGTAGATTTTTTGCACTAAAAATTACAGGTGCCTTGCTTATCTCAAGTGTAGCAGTGAATGCACTTTTTGCAAAGAGTGAAGACGAAGCAAGTGCGAAGCTTGAAGCACTTTCAAAGCTTACAAAAACAATTTCAACCGTTGAAAAATACTATGTTGATGACATTAAATTTAAAGAGATCATCGATAAAGCCATTGCTGGTTTAATGCAAAATTTAGATGCCCACTCAAGCTTTTTAAATGAAAAAGCTTACAAAGATATGCAGGTGCAAACAAGTGGAGAATTTGGTGGCCTTGGCATAACAGTTGGTATGAAAGATAGCGCACTAACCGTTATCTCACCGATAGAAGATACCCCAGCTGATAAAGCAGGTATAAAATCAGGCGATATTATCTTAAGGATAGATGGCAACTCAACTATCGGTACAACGATAGATGAAGCTGTAAATAAAATGCGCGGCAAGCCAAAAACTCCAATAACTATCACAATTTTGCGAAAAGGTGAGCAAAAACCATTTGATGTAAAGATCATAAGAGATCTTATAAAGGTTGAGTCTGTCTATGCAAAAATGATAGAAAATGACAACATTCTTTACGTGCGTGTCACAAATTTTGACAAAAATGTTGTTACAAAGGTAAAAGAAGCGATCAAAGAGTATCCAAAAGCAAGTGGCATCATACTTGATCTTAGGAATAACCCTGGCGGACTTTTAAATCAAGCTGTTGATCTAGTTGATCTTTTTGTAGATAACGGCGTCATCGTCTCTCAAAAAGGTCGCGACGCATCTGAAAATGTAGAGTATAAAGCAAGTGCTAGTAAAACTCTTTCAAAACTACCACTTGTTGCACTAGTAAATGGTGGAAGTGCTAGTGCTAGCGAAATCGTAAGTGGCTCACTTCAAGACCATAAACGTGCTGTAATAATCGGCGAAAATACCTTTGGAAAAGGCAGCGTTCAAGTAATCCTACCAATAGACGATACAGAAGCATTAAGGCTAACCATCGCAAGATACTACTTGCCAAGTGGCAGAACTATCCAAGCAGTTGGCGTAACACCTGATGTAGTCGTGCATCCTGGTAAAGTGCCGCAAAGCGACGATAGTGCATTTAGCATCAAAGAAAGTGAGCTAAAAGCGCACCTAAAAAGCGAGCTAAACAAGATAAATCCTACAAGTGAGGGCAATAAAACTGAAGCAAAAGATGATAAAAAGATAATTACGCAAAAAAAAGTTGATGAAGATATTCAATTAAAAACGGCAATTGACACGATCAAAATTTTAAAAATAAAACAATAAATTAGAAGGAGATCTCCATGCAAAAAAGAGAGCTTATTTACGAGGGAAAAGGTAAAAAAATGTATGCCACAGACGATGCAAATTTACTTGTGGCTGAATTTAAAGACGATCTAACAGCATTTGATGCTCAAAAAAGAGGCAACGAAGCTGGTAAAGGCGCATTAAATAATAAAATTTCAACACAGCTTTTTAAGCTTTTGGAGAGTAAAGGCATCGTGACTGACTTAGTTGAGACCATCAGCGACACTGAGCAAGTAGTTAAAAAATGCGAGATCATACCTCTTGAAGTTGTTGTGAGAAATATCGCAACTGGTTCACTAAGCAAAAGACTTGGTATAAAAGAAGGCACAGTTCTACCTTTTACACTTGTTGAGTTCTACTACAAAAATGACGATTTGCACGATCCGCTAGTTACTGATGAGCACTGCATCATCATGGGTCTAGTAAAGAGCGAAAAAGATCTTCAAACTCTAAGACACACAGCTAGAGAGATCAACTCTATATTATTTAAATTTTTTGCCGAAAGAGATCTAAAACTAGTTGATTTTAAAATAGAATTTGGTATCGACAAAGACGGCAATATCATTCTAGCTGATGAGATAAGCCCTGATAGTTGTAGATTCTGGGATGCTAAAACCAATGAAAAACTTGACAAAGATAGATTTAGACAAGACCTTGGTAGCGTAAAAGTCGCTTACGAAGAAGTTTTAAGAAGAATTCTTTCTTAAGGACAAAGATGAAAGCTGTTGTAAATATAGCATTAAGAAGTGGGGTCCTTGACCCTGCTGGCAAAGCAGTAGAGCATGCTTTAAATTCTCTTGGATTTAGCGGTGTATCAAATGTCAGGATAGGCAAACAAATCGTTTTAGATATCGACGAGAGCGATAAAGCTAAAGCGAATGAGCAGCTAAAAGTGATGTGTGAAGAGCTTTTAGCAAATACCGTCATCGAAGACTATGAGATTGTGCTATGAAAGTAGCGATAATACTTTTTCCTGGCACAAACTGCGAAGAAGATACAGCTCACGCATTTAAATTACTTGGATGCCAAACACAGATCATTTGGCACAAAGAAGATAAAATAGATGCTGATCTAGTCGTACTTCCAGGTGGTTTTAGCTATGGAGATTATCTAAGAACAGCTGCAATAGCCAAATTTAGTCCAGCTATGCAAGCTGTAAAAGAGCATGCAAAAAAAGGTGGCTATATCTTAGGAATTTGCAATGGTTTTCAGATGCTGCTTGAGCTTGGGCTCTTAAAGGGTGCAATGAGAAGAAATGAAAATTTAAATTTCGTCTCAAAATATCACCACCTAAAGGTAATCTCAAATAACAATAAATTCTTAGCAAATTTAGCCAAAAATGAAGTAGTAAATATCCCTATCGCTCATGGCGAGGGCAACTATTATACTGACGAAAACACTCTAAAAGGCCTTTACGACAACGATCAAGTATTGCTAAAATACTGTGATGCTAAAGGCAACGAAATAAATCCAAACGGCTCAGTCGATAGCATAGCTGGAATCTGCGATGAAAGCAAAAGAATATTTGGACTTATGCCTCATCCAGAGCGTGCTTGTGAGAAAATTTTAGGTACAGATGATGGTATGAAGATGCTAAAAGGTCTAGTTTGGTAAAACATTTTCTTTTTATCGCCCTACTCGTACTAAATTTATTTGCTGTAAATACCGACGAAGTAAGCGTTTTTGATATGATGGACGAAGCTAGGGAGGATAAATTTGTAAATAGCCCTACTTCAAATCCAAAAACTCAAAAACCACCAAAAGAACAAGATTTTTCAAGAAAATTTGTGTCACCACAGCCAGAACGTATCACTCCAGAGCAGATGCGAAACATCGTGCCAACAAACGAGCCAGATATTAGTGTCCCAGACAATCAAGTATATGATAAGATCAAAGTAAAAGAGCTTCTTTTAAAAGCCACAAATGTGCCAAAAAATGTTGTTATAGGAGAAATTTTTAGTGTTGAGATAGTGGCTGATACGCAAAATGACTTTGAGTTTGAGTTTGAGACACAGCTTGATGAAACAAATATCAAATGGCTAAATAAGAAAAATTTTCAATGGGTAAAAAGCGAAGGCAATCAATATGTAGGTACTTTTTATCTTGAGGCAACAAGCATTGACGCAAAGACTTTAAAAGTTAGCTTAACCCTAAAAAGAAATGGTGAAAACTATCAAAACTCTAGCATAAATATCTTCTTGCCAAAGCTAAAAGAGCTTAGAAGCGATGAGAACTACAACCATATCGTGGCCGATAATCTTGAAGTTAAGAAATTTAAGACAACAAAATTTGATGATATAAATAATATCATGGTTGTAGAAATTTATGGTAACAACGTAGATCTAAGTGCTTTTAATATAGAAAATAAGACAATCTTAAAGCAAGGCGTAGATACGATAAATGGCGACTTTAACTCACAAAGCGCATATTATTTTGCAGTATTTAAGCCAAATAAAAAATCGCTTGACTTTAATTATTACAACCTAAAAAAAGCCAAATTTGAAAGCTTTTCGTTGCCAGTAAGTGTCGAAGATGACGACGTCAGCACACAAATCGGACTAAACCCAAAACAAAGCGAGTTTAGCACCTATAAAGATGTCATGATCTACTCTTGTGCGGTAATTTTTATATTATTAGCTATTTGGCGCAGAAGGCTTAGCTACTTTTTCGTAGCAGCCATTTTTATAGCACTTGGAATTTACACCTACAACCCTTTTGGCAAAGCAGTGCTTAAGCCAGATGTGAGTGTCACTATCCTTCCAACTAAAAATTCAACTGTTTTTTACACATCTCGTAAAAATGAAAATGTTGAAATTTTAGATACAAAAGACGACTACTCAAAAATTTTATTTGCGGACGGTAAAATCGGCTGGGTAAAAAAGGATAATCTTGTCAAAAATTAGAGCTTTATTTTTTGCTATTGAGTTTGTTATCAGCGTTGTTCTAGTCGTCTTTTTTATGTGGCTATTTAATGACAAAAATAGAGCCATAAGAAAATTTTGGGGAAGGTCGCAAAGGTTTTTTGGTGGATATAAACTTGAAGTGATAGGCGATTTTAGTGATGAAGCAAATATCTTACTCATAAACCACCAAAGCATGCTTGATATCATCGTCATCGAAGAGCTTCACCCAAAAAATGTTTGCTGGATCGCAAAGGCACAGATCGGTAAAATTCCTATAATTGGTAAAATTTTAAGCTTGCCAAAAATGATAGCAGTTGAGCGTGAAAATAAACACTCACTTATAAAGCTTTTAAGCGAAGCAAAAGATAGGGTTGAAAATGGTCGCGTTTTAGCGATATTTCCCGAAGGAACTAGATCTCAAACCAATAAGCTTTTGCCTTTTAAAGGTGGCGCAAAGATGCTAGTTGAAAAGCTAAATTTAAAAGTTCAGCCTATCGTTATTGTAGGAAGCGATGCGATGAAAGTAAAAGAATTTAGCTTTAAAAAAGCAGATATCAAGCTCTTTTGCCTTGATTTAGTCGATACTTCAAAAGAAAACTGGCTAGAGGCTACTAGAGAGAGTATGCAAAAAGTCCTAGACGAAAATAGAAAATAAATTTGGCTTTGCAAATTTACAAAGTCCCCCCTGCTCTATATCATTATCTATAAAAATTTGATTTTATATACTAGAAATTTTTATCAATAAATTTAAAATGGTCTAGCGGGAGCTAGACCTAAAAATATTAGCTTAAGAGGTAAGCTTTCAAGTCCTAAAGACACTAAGTTTTGAATTTAATGCATCTGTCATCTTGTTTAGATGTTCTGCTGCTGAAGCTATCTCTTCGACGCTTCTAGCATTTTCAGATGAAATTTGGTTGATATTTGAGATGCCTTCCATGATTTCATTTACATTTTTGCCAGTTGCGATGTAGTCTTGCATAGTCTTATCAGACATTGCTATAGCGTTATTCATCGTTTCACTCATAACATTTATAGTTTTTTCAACATCGCTTGCCACGTGAGTTAGCTCTTGGATCTGTTTAGAGTTGATACCCATTTGCTCACTACTATCATTGATCGCTTGAACGATGACATTGATAGTTGCATTTATCTCAGTTAAACTCTTTTGAGTCCTCTCAGCTAGCTGTCTAACTTCATCAGCAACAACGGCAAAGCCACGTCCATGCTCACCTGCTCTTGCAGCCTCAATAGCGGCATTAAGTGCAAGTAAATTTGTTTGATCAGCTATATCATTGATAACAACAAGAACTGATTTTACCTGCTCGGCATCACGGCTAAGTTGATCGATCTTATCAGCCATTTGATTTTCTACATTAGCAGAGTCAATAATCTGCGCCGATAGCGATCTTATAGCTTCAGTTGCCGTTTTTATATGTATGCTTGCTTTTTGAAGGTCATCTTTGCCAGCTTGAGCTACCGCTAAAGATTCTTTCATATTCTCTTGCATTACTTTACATCTTTGATTTGTCTCTTCCACTATTTCAGTTGATTTTTCTACACGTTTGCCTGTTTGAAGAGATGTAGAACTAAGCTCATTTGCAACGGAACTATTTTCACTTGAAAGGTGCTTTGTATCACTTATTAATACCCTTATTCTTTCAATAAAATCATTTATATCTTTACTTATTTTAGCTATTTCATCTTTACCATAAATAGGAATTTTAATTGTAAAATCAGATGTTATCGCATTTAAATTTGTTCCTAGTCTATCAATAGGATTTGCAACCATCTTCTTAAGCAAGAACATCGAAACAGCTATCAAAAGTAAGGTAACTATGACGCTTGCTATGATGAAATTTTTACTAACTACTTTTAGTGGTGTTAAAAAATCATCAGTAACAGCTGAACCTAAAACCATCCAGTCTAGTTTATCAAATGACTCAAAAGCAACTATGCAGTCAACCCCATCAATTATAATAGGCTCAATACCCTTTCCTTTTTTAACAATATTATCCATAGTAGTTTTTAATTCACTACTTAGCTCTTGATTTGCCTTGGTTGGATGAAAGTCAAATTTACCAGTTTTAGTATTGTAAAGAGAAAAATATCCATGCTTACCAAGTTTCATCTCAGAAAAAGTCTTTTTCATATTGTTTAATCCCTCGGTAGGATCATAACCAACAAATAAAATTCCTATTACCTCGTTATTTTCAATAATAGGATCATAAATACTCATATAGTTGCGTCCAAATAAATTTACAACGCCTATATACCTCTCTTTATTCATGATATTTTTATAGGCTTGACCGTTTTTGTCAATCATCGTACCAACAGCTCTACTACCATCAGCCTTCGTCACCGATGTACTAACTCTTAAAAAATTATCACCTGATTTTGCAAAAATCGTTGAAATTCCACCTTTTGTAGCTTTATTAAATTTATCCAGAATATCGTAGTTGTTGTTTAAAATACCATTTTGAGATATTAGATCTATCGCTTCGTATTTGTCAGTCTTGCTCATCTGGTGATTAGTTGAAATTTTTCCGATCATCTCTTTAAAAACACTCATTATCAGCTCTGCACTACTTACATTATCTTTTTCAAATAATTTAACCGTATTCATAGCAAGCTGGACGTTTTGTTCTACTGTTGTAAGCACACCATCTTTTATCTCGCGCTCTAAAATATTTGACGTATATACAACAAAACATGTCATAGATACTGCCAAAACCGTAGCAATCGTTGCTGAAACTTTTACCAAAATGCTTCGTAAATTCATTTTGTCTCCTTTTTCTAAAAATTTTAGCCTTGATTATAGCACTATTTTAAATAAACTTTATACAAGAATGCATAATTAATAATATTTAATAAATTATCATTATTATTTTATTCATAAACTATAACTTTTTTGAAATTATTTTAAAAAATTAATTTAAAAATCTTGATAGTAATGCTATCAAGGTTAAGTATATTTTTATCACTTTATGTTATAATCTGCCAAAAATTTTAAAACAAGGAAAAGAAAAATGCCAGATAAATTTGAATTTCAAACCGAGGTCAATGACCTTTTAAATTTAATGATCCACTCTCTTTACTCAAACAAAGAGATATTTTTAAGAGAGCTCATATCAAACTCAAATGACGCTCTTGACAAGCTAAACTACCTTTGCTTAACTGATGAAAAGTATAAAAGCTTAAGCTACACTCCAAGGATCGACATCAAAGTAGATGAAAAAGCTAAAATTTTAACGATCAGCGACAACGGTATCGGCATGGATAAAGACGAGCTTATCGCAAATTTAGGCACCATTGCAAGAAGTGGCACAAAGGGTTTTATGCAAAGCTTAAGCGGTGACGCAAAGAAAGATAGCTCGCTGATCGGCCAGTTTGGCGTTGGCTTTTACTCAGCGTTTATGGTGGCAAGTAAGATCGAGGTTATAAGCAAACGTGCGCTTGGCGATAAGGCTTATAAATGGACATCTGATGCAAAAAGCTACGAGATCGAAGATGCTAAAAAAGATGGCTTTGGTACGGATATTATCTTACATTTAAATGACGATGAATTTGCAAATTCTTGGCGCATCGAAGAGATAGTCAAAAAGTACTCAAACCACATCCCTTATCCTATATTTATGGATAAAGAGAGCTATGTCGCACCAAAAAAAGGCGAAAAAGAGGGCACTTATGAGACTAAAAACGAGCAGATCAACAAGGCAAACGCGCTTTGGAGGCTAAATAAAGCCAGCCTGAAAGAGCAAGACTACAACGACTTTTATAAGCAAATTTCACACGATAGTAGCGATCCGCTCTTTTATATCCACACAAAAGCTGAGGGTAAGATCGAGTACTCGACACTATTTTATGTGCCAAGCACGGAGCCGTTTGACCTCTTTAGGGTTGATTATCAAAGTGGCGTAAAGCTCTATGTAAAAAGAGTCTTTATCACAGATGATGCAAAAGAACTCTTGCCGCCATATTTAAGATTCATCAAGGGTATCATTGATGTTGAGGATCTACCATTAAATGTAAGCCGTGAAATTTTACAAGAAAATGCGATCATGAGAAGCGTCAAAGAGCAAAGCGTGAAGAAAATTTTAAGCGAGCTTGCAAAGCTAAAAGATAACGATCGTAAAAAATACATAAAATTTTACAAACTATTTGGCAAGGTTTTAAAAGAGGGGCTTTATGGATTTAACGCTGAAAAAGAGCAAATTTTAGATCTTTGCCTATTTAAAAGTTCAAAAAGAGACGGACTTATCAGCCTAAAAGAGTACAAAGAAGCGATGAAAGAGGATCAAAAGTCGATCTACTACATCAGCGGCAACAATGAAAATATGCTAAGAAATTCTCCGCTTCTTGAGAGTTTTAAGAAAAACGACATCGAAGTGCTTATTATGGATGAAGAGATCGATACGATCGTTATGCCAATGGTCAATGAATTTGACAAAACACCTCTAAAATCAGTCTCACACGCTGATATAAATGATGAGATCAAAAGCGGTGAGAAGGTCGATGAGAGCAAGGTTGCAAACACGCTTGTTAAAATGAAAGAAATTTTAAAAGACGAGGTAAAAGATGTAAGACTAAGCTCAAGACTCTCAAGCTCCGCTGCGGTGTTAATTTATGATAAAAACGATCCTGATTATGCTATGCAAGAGATGCTAAAACAGATGGGACAAAGCGCAAATGCTCCAAAAGTTAAGCCGATCTTGGAGATCAATGCTGATCATGAAATTTTTGCAAAACTTGAGAAAAATGAGGCGATGATTTACGACATCGCACCTTTGCTTCTTGATATGGCAAGGCTAAATGAGGGCATGAGCCTAGAAAATCCAGCTAAATTTTCAGAACTTCTAACAAAAGTGATGATAAAAGCTATATAAAATTTGTAAGCCCAAAGAAATTTGGGCTTTAACCTACTTCTATAATTTTTTAATTTCATATATTTATTTATTGTCTTTATTGCAGTAAAAATTTAATTGTGTAAGTCAAATTTCCCACGCCAAAAGACGTGGGATAAATTTACGCTATCTTGGTAGCGTCGATGATATTTAGATCAAGTCCAAGATCTTCAACAGATAGTCCAAGTGCAAGACCTACAAGCTGAGATAGGTGAATGATTGGCTTTCTCACGTTTGAATGGTTTTCATCTTGATATCTCTCTTGGTAGATGTCAAGTTGCATTTGACAAAGTGGGCATGGTGTGACAACTACGTCAGCGCCGTTTTCATCGGCGTTATTTACGATCTGGCTTGACATTTTTCTTACAGATGTGCCGGCTGGATAACTAGCGTGAAATCCGCAGCAATCAAGTCTTTTCTCAAATGGCACAATAGTAGCGCCAAGTGCGCCTACAACGGTTTCAAAGCTCTTTGGATTGACTGAGCTTTCTCTATTGTGCAGATCTTTTTCAGGTCTTAGGCTATGGCAGCCGTAAAATAGCGCTACTTTTAGCCCACTAAGTGGTTTAACAACCTTTGCTTTTAGCGTTTCTACGTTTTGATAAAGCACCCAAAGAAGGCTTGTGATCTCAGTTGAGCCATTATATTTCATATTGCCCTCAGCCAAGAAAGTATTTATGCGGTCCTTTGCACCCTTATCAAGTGTAGTTTTAGCTCTTGTTAGAGTTAGCATACAAGTTGAGCATGTAGTAAGCATCGGCATATTCATCTGCTCTGCAAGCGCTATGTTTCTAGCATTTGCCACAAGCGTAGCGATAGGATCGACGTCTTGTGCTTGTTGGGCACCACAGCAGCTCCAGCCCTTTATCTCGTGAAGCTTCCAGCCAAGTATCGGAGCGATAGCCTCAAGCGACATCTTAGCCTCTTTAGCTGCTTGAGAGAGTACGCATCCTGGGAAAAAAGCGAATTCGTTTTGCATAATTACTCCTTACTAGCAGCTTTGCGAGCCGCATTTATCATTTTTACTAGATCATCATGTCCTTCTATGTCCTCTTCTCCGAAAATATGAAGTGGATTCATCTTACCTGCAAGCATTAAATTTGCAGCGATATCCATTTTGCCCATATTTCTAAACACTCCCTCAGAGCGAAGCGCAAGCTTGATCTCATTTAGTCTGCCTGAGCTATCAACTAGATCGGTTAAGAACGCCTCAGCGTGATCTGGTCCCATACCATCATCAAAGCCTTTTTGTATAGCCATAATGCGAAGATCAGTTATATCCTTGCATGCGCTTATGCCTTTTGGACAGCGATCAGCGCACTCTTGGCACTTTACACACATCCAAAGGCCATTATCTATAGCTGGTTTTAGATGCGGCATAGGATCTTTGCTACGTGAGTCAAAGGCCGCTCTATAAGCATGCACAAAGACAAATGGCTGCATATAATCGCTCGCATCAGCTTCAAGTTTATTGCACTCACTAGCGCACGCTCCGCAAAGTATGCAGTCCCATTCAAGCGCTACTTTTTCGTACTCTTTTTGACTTTGCTTACAGCCTTTTTCTGCGCTAAATTCTGACTTAGCTGTAATGCTAGGCCTAATCTTGCGTAAATTTTCGATACTTGGCTCCCAGTCCACCATAAGATCAGAGATGACCCTGAAATTTCCAAGTGGAGAAATTCTTATGCTATCTGGATTGTCATACTCCGCCAAAAGCTCATTCATCTTTGTATCACAGGCTAGATATGAGTGGCCATTTACTCTAACAGCACACGCTCCACATATCGCTGAACGGCAAGATGCTGTGAAATTTAGCGTCGCATCTTTTTTTTGTTTGATATCAAGAAGCACTGTTAAAAGAGTTTTGCCTTTGATCTCTTCATTTGTTAGCTCATAAGTTGATTCATATTTTTTAGTTCCGTCAAAGCGGTCGATAATAATTTTCATCCTAGCTCCTTACTCTGGCTTCTTGCCGTCAAGTGAAAATATGCCTGTCACAACATCTTTGTAGCTAAGTTCAAGCTTGCCGTCTTTTAGTGTGACTATGCTGTGTTTTAAGAAATTTACATCATCTCTTTTTGGATAGTCCTCTCTTGTATGAGCACCACGGCTCTCAAGACGATTTTGCGCTGCAAGACATGCTGCACGAGAAAGAAGTATAAGGTTGCCAAGCTCGACATAGTCAGTAAATGCTGTGTTCATGATTGGGTTTTGATTTGGCACTTTGAGGGTGTCATATTTTGCTTGGATAGCTTCTAAATTTTTAGAGAGCTGATCAAGTTTTGCACCAGTTCTAAAGATACCCATTAGATCCCAGTTGTTTTTACCAAGCTCTTCACGAAGTGCGTACATGTCGTTCACACCGCCCTCGCCTGTTGCTATGGCTTTAAATTTATCCTGCCACATTTTTGCTAGCTCAGAAGTCTTTTTACCGCTTGCAAATTTTGCATTTTGCGCATAAGCGCCAGCACCCTTGCCAGCTAGATCGCCAGTTACAACTGCGTCAGTTAGGCTGTTTCCACCAAGGCGGTTTGCACCGTGGATAGATACACATGAAGCCTCACCGCCTACGTAAATTCCAGGGATTTTTGTGCTCATATCATCAAATTTAGCTACCTCTATACCACCCATTGAGTAGTGAGCTGTTGGGCGAATAGGTACTGGTTGCTCAATTAAATCGATATTTTGGAAAAGCATAGCAGTGTGGCGAATTTTTGGAAGCTTTTTCATAATGGTATCTTTGCCAAGGTGACGAACGTCACAAAGCACGTAAGCGCTCATGCCCTCGCCAAAGCCTCTACCCTCGCGAATTTCTGTCTCGATCGCACGAGCGACGACATCACGAGGAGCTAGTTCCATCTTTTCGTGATAGTTTTTCATAAAGCGCTCGCCCTTGTTATTTAACAAGTATCCACCCTCGCCGCGAGCAGCTTCTGTGATTAGTGTGCCACCATTTTGAACGCCAGTTGGGTGAAACTGAAGCATCTCAGGATCTTCAAAACCAAGACCTGCTTTAAGCGCAGCAGCGATGCCATCACCAGTTGCTATAAATGGAACTGATGTGCGGTTATAGAAAATTCTAGTGTATCCGCCAGTTGCGATAACAAGTGACTTGCAAAGGACTGGATAAATTTGACCATCTTGGATATTGCGAAGAACGACGCCTTCGACCTTGCCGTCCTCAAGACCGATCTCAAGCAGCTCATGATCCATTAAAAATTTAACGCCAGCTGTGATAGCGTCATCAAGACAAGCGTGCATCAAAATGTGACCAGTTTTATCAGCTGCATAGTTACAGCGTTTTTTGCTAGCGCCACCCATGAAACGAAATGCCACGTCGCCGTTATCTTTACGGGACACGTCGCCATTATCTATACGAGAAAAGAGCATACCATTGTGATCTAGCTCATGTATGACTACGCCTGCTGCCTCGCAAAATTTCACAACTGCATCTTGATCGGCAAGATAAGCCGCACCTTTAACTGTGTCATAAGCGTGAAGCTTGAAGCTATCGCCATTACTAAAGTCAGTAACGCCGTTTATTCCACCCTCTGCCATACAGGTCGCATTACGTGATGGCATCATCTTTGTAGCAACAACGACGGTTGAGTTTGGATATTGCTTGCGAACGGCTGTTGCTGCACGAAGTCCGGCACCACCAGAACCGATTATTAGCACATCAACAGATGGCAAGCCACTTTCATTGCCTTTTGGCAACTCACCAGCAAAAACATTGGTTGCACCAGCTGTTGTAGCTAGCGCACCTACGCTGATACAGGCACTTTGTAGAAATTCTCTTCTGGTAAATTTTTCACTCATTGATAACTTCCTATCTTAGTAAATTTTTAGCGTTTAAAACGCACCGCCAGTTCATTTCTTAATATTTTTTAAAACAATTATATTAATTAAATAATTAATAATGAAAGATTACATTAAATTTACTTAAAAGAAACATAAAGATTTATTTTAGATTAAGAAATGAGAGCTGATATTAAAATCAAAAAGGATAAAATGGGCTTTTTAGGCGGTTTATATAAATTTAGCGGTAGAAATTTTATAAGATGTATAAAAATTTCTACCGATTTGAAGTTTATTTTTATTTTTGAGTTTTTAAGCTTTAGAAGCTCTTTTTTAGGATATTAGAAAAGATAAATTTACTTTTATACTTAAATAAATATATTAAATATAATAAATAACATTATTTTTGTCCTATTATCAAAATTCACCCTTTGGGTGCAAAATTTCTTTTAGCTCGCTATCACTTAACTTGTAATTATAAAATCTCTCGTAAAACTCTTTTGTTTTTTGCTCTAAATTTAGATCACTAAATTGCTCTGGATAAAATGTCTTAGCCAGCCAAAGCGGATAAAGCGCACCCTCAGCACTTCTTACACTCCAAAGATAAACGCCACTTGGCACTACAAAAATTTGCCCATTTTGCACAGCTTTTAGCTTGGCAAATGATGCGTTTTTAGCGATGGCATCGGCACTTTTTTGTGAATTTGTAATGATGATGTCTGGGTTGAATATGATGACTTGTTCTTCGTTTATCGCTTTTGAAATTTTAAAATCCCCATCGCTTAGCTCTGAGCTTAAATTTATACCGCCAGCCACACTAATATACTCAGCGCCGATATCCTTTGAGCTAATGGTGTTAAAATTTCCAGAGCTATAGTTAAGCACAAGAACTCTCTTTTTTGGCGTTAAATTTGCTGTTTTTTTGGCTTACAAATTTTATGTTGTCATTAAAATAGTCATTAAACTCACGCGCTCTTTTTACACTCTTTTCGCCCCAAATTTCAGCGATCTTACTAAAGCTATCTTGTATCTCTTTGATGCTTTGAAATTTATCTATCTTCACAACTGCGATGCCAGCGCTCTCTAACTGAGCCTTGCTATTTTCATCAAACATCATACCAATTGGCCCAAAAACAACTTGCGTTTTTGAAGCGATAATCGTTTCAACACTGCTACTTAGCATGCCACTTTTGTTGTCATTGCTCTTTATCTTTGGAAAAATTTTTGACATTAGTGGAGGCAGTTTTGGCGCACCGCTAATTATGTGATCTTCGTTGCCAAGCATCGCAGAGACCTGCACAAATGCCCCTATCAAAGGCGTTGCACGCTCGATAACATCAGGCACTTCAACCTTTTTATCGTCGCTATCAAGCACCACTCTTGCTTGCAAACTAACAAGTAAAAAAGCCAAAAGTAAAATTTTCTTAAACATATTTTCTCCTTTCAATCCACCATCACGCAAGAGTAATGCTCGCGCTCATCGATGATATTTTTCACCACTCGTATATCTACGCCGTAAATTTTCTTTAAATTTTTGCCGTTCATCACCTCGCTAGCCTCGCCGTAGATGTAGTTTTTATCACGCCCAAGCATCGCAACCTTTGCATTTAGATAAAAGACCTGCTCTGGCTGATGTGAGGTTAAGATGATGATGTAGCCTTGCTTTGCGAGCATTTTTATCTCTTTTAAAACTCGCATTTGGTTGCCAAAGTCTAAATTTGCCGTTGGCTCATCAAGTAGCATCACCTTTGAGCGTTGCGCTAATGCCCTAGCTATGAGCACCATTTGCCGCTCGCCGCCACTTAGATCGGTGTAAATTTTATCTTTAAAGCTCTCTAAATTTAGCGTCTTTAACGCGTCTAGCGCTATCTTTTCATCCTCTTTGCTAGGACGCTCAAATATACCAAGTCTGGCATTTGCACTCATCATCACCACGTCAAAAACGCTAAAAGCAAATGGCGGTGTGTGAGCTTGCGGGACGTAGCTTATAAAGCTTGCTCGCTCTTTTTCGCTCATCTTTAGCACATTTTTGCCGTCTATTAAAATTTCGCCCCCAAGTGGCTTTAAAAAGCCAAGTATCGTCTTAAATGTTGTCGTTTTGCCAACGCCGTTGCTACCAAGCAGGCAAAAGATGTCGCCATCTTGTAAATTTGCATTGAAATTTTCTATAACGACCTTTTTGTCGTAGCCACAGTTTAAATTTTTTATCTCAAATTTCACGCAAAACCCTTTTTGCTCTTATAGAGCAGATAGACAAAAACAGGTGCGCCAACTAGCGAAGTGATGACGCCAAGCGGGATCTCGCTTGCCATTAGGCTGCGTGAAGTGGTATCGACTATAAGCAAAAATAGCCCTCCGCCAAGCAGAGAAGCTGGAAATAGCGTGATGAAATTTGCCCCTACGACAAAGCGCATGATGTGAGGGATGACAAGCCCCACCCAGCCCACGATACCGCAAAATGAGACACAAGTAGCGGTTAGAAGCGTTGAAGCGATGATGATTATGATGTTATAAAATTTCACATTTAGCCCCATCGCCCTAGCCTCTTCTTCGCCAAAGCTAAGCGTATTTAGCTTGTAGCGAAGCATGAAAAGTGGTACAAGGCAGATCATAACTACGCAAAAAAGCAGAGCTAAATTTTTATATCCGCCGCTTCTTGCAAGGCTTCCCATCAGCCAAAAAGTGACTTCTGGTAGCTTATCTTCGCTATCGGCTAGAAATTTTATTAGCGAGCTAAGCGCCCCAAAAAGAGATGAGATGACGATGCCAGTTAGCACCATCACGAGTAAATTTAGCCTACCCTTTGCGATGACGCTGCTTATAAAAACGACGGCAAAAACAGCAAAAAGACCGCAAGCAAAGGCGCTAAGCTGCACGCCTATGTAGTTAAAATTTAAGATGATAGCCACGCTCGCCCCCACAGCTGCGCCACTTGAGACGCCAAGGATGTCAGGCGAGACTAGAGGGTTTTTAAAAAGGCCTTGATAGACAGCTCCAGAGCTAGCAAGCGCTGCACCAACAAGGACGGCAAAAAGCACCCTTGGCAAGCGAATGAGCGTAAAGACCGTGTAGCCTTGCTCGTCGCCTGGTTGCTCGTTTAAAATGGCCGATCTTATAAACTCAAAAATTTGCGCGTAACTTATCTCGTAGCGTCCGATGCCTAGCGAAAAAAAGAGCACCAGCAAAAGAAGCGCAAATAATGCGAAAATGATCTTTTGACTACTCAAATTTCATCTCCCGCACATCCCACCAGATGAGATAGCTCTTTGTTGCTCTTTTAAATTTATATCCGTCATTTGTTTTAGTAAGATACTTTTCTACATTTTTTTTGTAAATTTCTTCTTTTTGGGGCGCTATCTCGCCAACAAATCTAAAATAAGAAAACGCCTCTTCAAGGCTAGCAAAATCCCTCTCAAAAATGGTGTCGATTATCTTTAAATTTGGATTTGCTCCCATGTCGTAAGCGATGTTAAAGATAAAGTTGTAGCCAAATCTCCTATCGCTAAAACCTGCCTCTTTTTCATCTTTTATCCCTTTTAAGAAGTCTTGCCAGAACGTCTTTAAACTTGGATAATCCATTAAAAAAGAGGTCATCACGACATATTTTTTAGCAAATCTGCAAAGCTTTTTTATATCAAAAAGTCCAACTGAGCGTGATGCTAGCACAATATCGTGTTTTGGTAGGTCTTTTATGCTTTGCTCATCGCTCCAGTCTTTTTGGATGAAATTTATATTTTTCGCTCCAGCCTCTTTTGCGTTTTTCTTGGCGTATTCAAGCATTTTTGCAAACGGATCTAGCGCACTTACGCTCTTTGCTAGCTTTGCAAGTGGCACGCTAAGCCTTGCAGGACCACACCCAACGTCAAGCACGCTGTCATCTTTTGTGATAGGTAAATTTGAGAGCAAATTTAACGTAGAGGCTGTCTCCATGCCAGTCATCTCGTTATACATATCTGCGCAATCATCCCAGTTTACGCCACCATCTTTGCCCTTTACTTTTTGCAAAGTAGGCGAAAATACTCTCTCTAAAATCGCTTGATAATCAACCAGCCCTTGCATCTTTCTCCCCTTGGTTATTTAAATCTACCCTACAAAAAGGACAAATTTAAAGAGCCTAAAGCCAAAATAAATTTGGCTTTAGTTTTGGTTTTAGAATTTAACTTCAGCTGATAACATAAAAGTTCTTGATTGTCCTAAGAATAGGCTAGAGCCTGTTTTATTGTCTGTTCCATCAATGTTTGACGGGAACATTCCGACCCAGTATTTTTTATCAAATACGTTATTTACGTTAAATCTTAGCGTAGTTTGCTTTCCTAGCCACTCTTTGGTCACGTAGCGGATGCCAAGATCGGTTGTAAAGTAAGCAGGAGCTGCATTTATGTTACGTTGATCAGCATAACGTTTGCCAGTATAGTGAAAATTTGCACTTAATGCTAGCTTATTTGTATTTGGTACAAGGTAGTCAAAGAGTAGGTTTGATTGCACGCGCGGCTCGCCAACTACGATTTTACCCTCTGCGTAGGTTTGTTTTGCTCTTTTTAGCTTAGGCTGGATTAGCGCGATACCGCCCATTACGCTAAGATCGTTTGTGATCTTACCGCCTGCGCTGACTTCAAGTCCTCTATTTACTTGCTCGCCTTGCTCGCCGTATTCATTATTGTCGCCAAGATAAATTAATGGGCGTTTGATCTCAAAAAGCGCAGCCGATAGGTCAAGCTCGTCCATCCTAGCCTTTGCGCCAACTTCGTATTGCTTACTTCTGTACGGCTTTACGACAACCGTCTCACCGTATCGCGGGTTGCTTGCGTCGGTGTAGGTATAAGCAGATCCGCCTTGCAAGCTATCAGCATATGTGAAATACAAGCTGACGTTCTCAACTGGGCGGTAGATGAGGCTTCCTGCATAGCTATTGCCGCTTTTGTCGTAGCTTTTTACACCCGTTTGCTTGTTTTTACTTTCGAAGTTGCTTCTAGCCGCACTTAAAATGACGCTAAAATAGTCGTTTATTTTGATGTCGTCAGCGATAGTTATATTTTTCATAATAGTATCGCTACTTTTATAAGCTCCGCTTGCTTTTTTTGTGTTAGGCTGTGCAAAGACGCGCGGACTATATAAGTTAGAATTTCCTAAAGAAACTGGTCTTGAAGCAGGATTTCTAGCACCATATAAAGTCCATATATATCCATTTGTTTGCACGCCAAGATTGTGTTCTATGCCAAATGTTTCAAATTCGGTTATAGCCTTTGCAAACCAGCTTTGCACGTCAAATCTTTGAGCTGCACCGCCACCGCCACCAGCTTTTACGTCAAAATCACCGTTTTGATTAGTAAAAGTTTTGCTTGTGCCATACATATCACGGATGGCCTTTTGCCACTGATAGCTACCTCGAAATACCAATTCTCGGTAGGTGCGTATTTAAATTTAGCGCTTGCAGTCGTTGTTTTTAGATCACTTCCAGCCCACTCTTGTTCTAAACCAGCTTTAGTAGTTTTAGTAGCACTTGGAATATCAAAATTTAAGACACCGTTATCACCTGGCATAGAAAAGCCACCAGGATTTCCTAACATTTTATGTCTGTAGTAGCTAAAATTTGTCTCGATCGTGAAATTTTCAGTTAAATAAAAGTCAAGTCCAAGACTAGCCAAATTTCTTTCGTAGTCGCTTTTTTTAGCTTGTTTTGCACCGTCGCTTTTATAAAACACACCACGATATCCAACATGTTCAAATCTATTTGAAGTATCCCAACCTATACCAAAATTTGAGCGGCTCGTATAGTCAGCCCAAACCGTATTTGAGAAAGGTATCGGACGTTTTCTTGTGTAGTTAAAAAAGCCTGCTGGATTTTGTCCGCCATAAAGTGAGCCAGCAAGTCCGTTTTGGATTTGCAGACCTTCAAACATATACATCGGAATAGCTGTCGTAGAAACCGCATAAAAACCGTCCCAAAGTACGTTTCCAACGACTGATCCCTCAAAGCCACGCGTTTGCGGACGACCGACTTCTATACCACCTCTGGTTTGAATTTGCGCCGAAGGGAAGTATTTTACTGCGTCTTCAAAACCTGCTACACCTTGGTTGTTCATAGCTTCAATAGACATTGTATTTACCTGATAAGGCATATCAAGCACTCTTTTTCCTGCTAGAGGACCACTAGCAACGCCTTTGTTTAGTATGCCTTCGCTGATACCACTCTCGCTGATGTTATCACCGACTGAATTTACTTCAATACCCTCAAGCTTTGTCGTTTGCACAGCAAAAACTTGACTTAAAAAACCACTGCACATCAGAAGTGCAGCACATGTTGCAACTGAGATTTTGTAACTCAACTTTTACTCCTTTTACAAAAATTTTACATCTGAAATGTTACTAAAACAAATCTTAAATATAATTTATTAATTTATTAAATATTTAAAAATATATTTTATTTAAGAAAGCTAAAATAAGGCATTATGAGAACGATTTTTAAAAATTTCATAGCTTTGATAAGATAAATAAATACTATAAATATAATCTTTTATATCGACAAGTGATGCTTTAAATTTTAATAAAAGTAATAATTGATTTTTCTGTTTATAGTAGAAATTTTGGCTAAAAATTAGCCAAAATTTATTTTAAAAGCTCTTTTGCATATTTTAGGCCTAGCTCATAAGCTTTAGCATTTGCTTCTTTGACCTTGGCTGGCACGCTTGCTAGCATCTCTTCACGCACTAAATTTTCATCCATGCACTTGCTCATCGCCACAGCCACGCCAAGAGCTACAACACTTTGAGTGATGACATTTCCAACCTCGTCTTTTGCGATAGAGATGATAGGAATTTCATAAATTTTCCAGCGCTTTTTGTCTTCATCACTTACTTTTACCAAATTTGGCTCGACAACGATCGCTCCGCCCTCTTTCACGCCACTTTTAAAGGCGTTGTAGCTTATCTGCGCAGTGGCAAGCATAAAGTCTATCTCGCCCTCGTTTGCATAAGGATATAAAATTTCTTTCTCATCAAGTATGATATCGACCTTCGTTGGACCGCCACGCACCTGAGATGTGTAGGTAGAGGCCTTGACGCCGTATCCGCCTGCTTTTATCTTGGCAGCTGAGAGGATCTCGCCTGCTAGTATGACGCCCTGTCCGCCAACGCCGACAAATCTTAGCTGTGACTTCATGCTAGCTCCTCAAAATTTATCGCTTCATTGCTCATTGCAGCCCTTCTTACCTTGTCGTAAGCCTTGGTGTATTCGATCTTTTCTTCATCTTTGTGAAGCACACCAAGTGGGAAAATGCCCTTTTTCTCTTCGTCGCTTAACATGTCAAATTTAACCTTGCTAGTCGTGCGGCCTTTTATCCACTCTAAATTTTTCACCGCCTCGCCCATTTTGTTTTTACGACCTAAATTTATGTGGCAGTTTGAAAATACATCAAAAAAGCTGTATCCATCGTGGCTAAAGCCCTCTACAAAGAGCTTTGTAAGCTTCTCTGGCTCGATGACGCTACCACGTGCGACAAAGCTAGCACCTGCGGCAGTTGCGAGCTTACAGGCGTCAAAGCTAGGATCGATGTTGCCGTATTGCGCTGTGACCGTCCACATACCCTTTGGCGTGGTTGGGCTGGTTTGCGAGTTTGTTAGCGCGTAGATGAAGTTGTTGATTAGGATGTGATTTAGCCCGATATTTCGGCGGCATCCGTGTATCGTGTGGTTGCCTCCGATCGCTAGTCCGTCGCCATCGCCAGTTACTACGATTACGTGCTTATCCGGATTTGCCATCTTTACGCCAGTGGCGTAGGCTACGGCTCTGCCGTGAGTTGTGTGAATGGTGTTGCAGTCGAGGTATCCGCTAAAGCGACCAGAGCAGCCTATACCTGAGACCACGCAAACGTCGTTCATATCCCAGCCCATGGTGTCGATAGCTCGGATGAGCGCCTTTAGTATGACGCCATCGCCACAGCCCCAGCACCAAAGAGTAGGCATTTTATCTGTTCGTAAATATTTATCGTAATTAAAAGCCATAAATTTCTCCTATCTTCGCCTCGATCTCGCTTGGGCTTATCGGTCTGCCGTTTGCTTTTAGCAGTTTTGCAAAGTCATCTCTTAATATGATTTTTGAAATTTCGCCACTATACTGACCTAAATTTAGCTCGCAGACTAAAATTTTATTAAATTTATTTGATATCTCTTTTAGCTTTTTAGCTGGAGCTGGAAAAAGTGTGAGTGGCTTAAACAGCCCTACTTTTAGCCCTCTTTCACGTAAATTTAAGATCGCTTGCTTGGCTGAAAGCGCCACGCTACCAAAGGCGATGATGCAAATTTCAGCGTCGTTAAGCATAAACTCTTCAAATTTCTCGCACTCATCAGTGTGTAAATTTATCTTATCAAATAGCCTGTTCATTGAGTATTCAACGATCTTGCCATCTTCTGTTGGAAAGCCAGTAGCGCCGTGATGAAGCCCAGTGATATGGTAGTGGTAGCCTTTAAAGAAAGGATTTAACGTAGCTGGCTCATCGGGTGCTGCCTCGTAGGGTTTATACTCTTTTGGCTTGCCACCAAATTCTCTTCTTTTATAAATTTCTAGCTCGCTGATTTCTGGCAAACGCACCCTTGCTTGCATGTGTCCTATCGTCTCATCAAGTAGCAGCATAACTGGCGTCATAAACCTAGCTGCGAGGTTAAATGCTCGAACTGTCTGCGTATAGCACTCCTCGAGGCTGCTAGGGGCTAGCACTATCATATTTATATCGCCATGAGTTGGGTTTTTAGCCTGCAAGATATCGCCTTGTGCGACGCGGGTTGGCAAGCCAGTTGAAGGGCCGCCGCGCATGACATTTACGATGACAAGTGGTATCTCAGCGATAAAGCCAAGGCCTATTTGCTCAGCCTTTAGTGAAATTCCAGGCCCTGAGCTAGCAGTCATCGCCTTAGCTCCGCTCGCACTTGCACCAAGAGAAACTGAAATTCCAGCTATCTCATCTTCCATTTGTATAAATGTACCGCCATGTTTTGGCAAAAGCACGCTTAGCTCATGGGCGATCTCGCTACTTGGAGTGATCGGATATCCGCCAAAGAAGTTACAGCCGCACTCGACCGCAGCCCTTGCTACTAGGGCATTTCCAGTTGATACTAGCTCTCTCATGCGCTCTCTCCAAGCTTTGCAAATTTATTTGCCTTTACGGCAGCGGCCCGCTCTTTGCTCTCAGGCGTTAGCTTTGCAAATTTAAAGCCTTTTTCAGCCACATAAATGGCAAAATCAGGGCAGTGAAGCTCGCAGTCGCGACAGCCTATGCATGAGTCAGCATAGACGACCTCTATCATCTTACCAAGTACCGCCTTTGGCTCAAGTCTCATCGCTAGCACGCCTGCTGGGCAGTAGCTCACGCAGACATCACAGGCTTTACACCTGCTCTCATCGACCCAAACAGGTACATTTTCTTTTATTATCATCTATATTCCTAATCCAAATTTTCTTTTAAAAATTTAATGTTTTTTCTAATATCAGCTTCGCTTTTACTTAGCTGCTCTTGCTCACTTTCATTTATATTTAGCTCTAAAATTTCTTTTAAGCCATCATGTCCAAGTCTTACTAGCCTGCCGCAACTTAGCTCATCATCAAGAAGCACGCTAGCGCTTAAAATTTCATCACTCTTGCCCATGATCGCTTCACACATTTTCACAACTGCAGCTGCTGGTGCATAGTAAGCTGAAGTGCCAAGGAGTTTAACGATCTTTGCGCCACCTGTACTTGTCTCTTTTTTAAGAGTTGTTAGCTCATTTTCGTTTAAATTTTCGCTGATATTGCTAGCAGATACGATCATCTCGTCGTTGTGAGCACCAATTATCTTTGTCTTTAGCTTTTTTGCATCTTTATCTTTTAGAAGTGCTAGCTCATATCTGCATCTTGCACCATCCAGCTCACCAGCCATGCCGATCACTTTATTTTTGCTAAAACCGCTAAATTTGTGAGCCGTCCAAACCATCACATCAAGCGGATTTGTCACGACGATTATCACCGCATTTGGTGCAAATTTTGCGATATTTTGAGCTGTTTGTTTTACGACTACGGCATTTTTAAGAAGCAAGTCCTCTCTTGTTTGACCCTCTTTCCTTGGGCTTCCAGCAGTTATCACTACGATATCACTGCCCTCTATTAGCATAAAGTCATCGCCACCACAAACGATAGTTTTTGCGTTAAACACGCAGCTTGACTGCGCTAGATCGATCGCTTTTGCGCGTGCCACATCACCAAATATATCCACAAGCGCGATCTCATCGCAAACTTCTCTCATACAAAGCGCATATGCTATGCTCGCACCGACGTTTCCAGCTCCAACTATACTTATTTTCATTTTCTCATCCTATTATTTGATTTAAAATTTTACTTGGTCTCATGACCTCATTTGCCCTCACTTCATCTGGCAAATAATATCCACCAAATTCCACGCTTGCACCATCATTTTGTCTTATCTCTTTTAAAATTTCGTTCTCATTTTTCTCTAGATCGTCCGCTAAATTTTCAAAAATTTTACTTAAAATTCTGCCACTTTTTGCCATTTCTCTTGCCCAAAAAAGCGCTAGATAGAAGTGTGACTCCCTAGTATCAAGAGTGGCATTTGGCGTTTTGTTTTCGTCCAAATAGCTAGCAACCGCTCTATTTAGCGCATCACTTAGCTCTTTTGCCTCTTTTTTTTGCTTAGCAAATGCCAAATGCTCGAGCGAAGCACTAAGCGCTAAAAACTCGCCCAGACTATCCCAAAGTAGATGATTTTTCTCTTTTAGCTCTTTTACAAGCGTTGGGGCCGTTCCGCCAGCACCTGTTTCAAACATCGCTCCACCAGCAAGTAGCGGCACAACTGAGAGCATTTTTGAGCTACCACCTAGCTCAAAGATCGGAAAAAGATCGGTTAAATAATCTCTTAAAACGTTACCAGTTACACTTATAACGTTTTTGCCAGCTCTTATTACCTCAAGCGTTTTCGTAGTCGCTTGCTCGTAGTTTAAAATTTCAAATTTTACGCCAGCGCTAGCAAATTTCTCTCTAAATTTTTCAAATTTAGCTATCAAATTTCTATCGTGAGCACGGCTACTATCTAGCCAAAATATAAGCTCATCTTTTGAAATTTTGCCTCTTTTTAAAGCAAGCTCAAACCACGCATTTATCGCATCATCCTTTGCCTGAGTCATCCTAAAAATGTCGCCCTTTTTGACGCTAAATTTAAAGACACTCTCGCCAGCCTCATCAAAAACAACAAATTCTCCATCTTCTTTTGCGATGAAAGTCTTATCATGGCTGCCATACTCCTCGGCCTTTTTGGCCATTAGCCCTACGTTTGCCACGCTGCCAATCTTGCTCACATCAAGTGCGCCATACTCTTTAAAGTCCGCTATGCAAGCCTCATAAACCCTAGCGTAGGTCCTATCTGGGATCATGCAAAGCGAGAAATTTAGCTCGCCACTTCTATCTTTTACCTTGCCAGAGTTTCTAATGAGCGCTGGCACGGAGGCATCGATGATGACATCATTTGGTACATCAAAGTTGCTAGCACTTTCATTTAATGCCCAAATTTTTGCCTTTTTGCTCAAAATTTCATCAAATTTAGCCAAAATTTCATCTTTGTTTTTAAGCTGTGAAATTTTAGCAAACATATCTTTTAAGCCGTTTTTAGCCTCCATGCCGTGAGCCTTAAATTCTTCGCCATATTCAGTAAAAGCCTCTTTGAAATAGCTTTTTATCGCATGCGCAAAGATGACTGGATCGCTAACTTTCATCATCGTGCATTTTAGGTGCAGACTCAAGGTCAAATTCTCTTTTTTTGCCTCTTCAAAACAGTTTTCATAAAATTTATCAAGTTCATTTATGCTTAAAAAGGTGGCATCTACGATCTCGCCGCTTTGAACTGCAAGCTCTTTTAAAAGTTCTTTTTTGCCCTCTATACTTATAAAATTTACATAAAATTTCTCATCTTTACTGGCGATAATTGAGCGCTCATTCTCATAAAAATCGCCCTTTTGCATGTAGCAAATTTTAGTTTTATTTGTCTTGTCCCAGTCGCCATTGCTGTGAGGATGCTTTTTGGCAAATTCTTTAACCGGTGGCAAGACTCTTCTATCTGAGTTTCCTTGCCTAAGCACTGGATTTACCGCGCTGCCAAGCACTTTTTGGTATTTTTTAGCAACCTCTTCGTCGTAGTCTGTGATGATCTCATCTGGGTAAAACGGCACATTTATGCCCTTGCTTCTTAGCTCCTCTATCGCTGCTTTTAGCTGAACAAGCGTAGCTGAGATGTTTGGCAGTTTTATGATATTTGCCTCTTTGTGACTGGTCAGCTCGCCTAAAAGCTCCAGCTCATCGGACTTATTTAGTCCAAGCTCTTTGCTAAAAAGAGATAAAATTCTCCCAGCCAGGCTAATATCGGCCCTAGTTATGCTAATGTCAGCGCGTGATAAAAAGCTCTTTACGATAGGAAAGAGAGAGTAGCTTGCAAATAGCGGTGCTTCGTCAGTTTTGGTCCAGATAATGTCACTCATTTTAGCCCTTTTAGTTTTTTAAAATTTATCACTTTCTTTATTAAATCTCGTTGTATTTTAGGCATTTGCCGCAAATTCTAGCTCTATTTTCCTATATTTTGGTTGTGCTCGCTTAAGGTTTTTGAAAAAATGTGTTTTTTCGCCTTTTTATCAAGCACAAAGTATAAATAATCGCTCTTTGCAGGGTTTATTGCCGCTTTGATCGCACTTATCGAGACCGAGCAGACTGGACTTGGCGGAATGCCGTCGTTTAGATAGGTATTAAACTCGCTCATATCGCTTCTTATGCGCTCAGCCGTGATCACATCGTGTGAATAAATTCCGTAGTTTAGCGTGCCGTCCATTTGTAGCCTCATGCCCTTATTTAGGCGGTTATAAATGACTGAGGCGACAAGTGGCATCTCAGCGTCGTTTGCCGCTTCTTTTTGAATGATCGAGGCGATCGTTAAAATTTTAAACCATTTTTTCTCGTTGTATTCGCCAAAAATTTTATTGCTGATCTCGCTTTGAGCCTTTCTTGATGAATTTACAAGATAAAAAGCAAGGTGCCTTTCGCTGATACCTATTGGAATTTTATATGTATTTGGCATCAAAAAGCCGTCACTCACTGGAGCAAGAGCGTTATATTCGCTATTTAGCTTAACTGGATCAAGTCCTAGCTGGGCGGCGATCTGGTTTAAAAAAATGATAGTCGTCTCGCCTGGTATTAGCGTTATCTCGGTTAAAGCCGCTTTTGATTTTGCGAGTTTTTTTAAAAAATCAACCCTTGAAATTTTGTCTTGGCCGATCTCTATCCAGCCAGATTGTGGAGAGCCGATAAAAAGTATGGCGTATTTGTCTATCACGCTTAAGTTAAAGTTGCGATTAGCTAAATAAGATATAATCTCGCCCACACTTCCCTTTGGTATAAAAACGACCTTGCTTGTGTTTATAGGGCGTGCCAAATAGACAAAAACACTTAGGAAAATGATGGCTACGATATCAAAAAAAATGTCTAAATATGGCTTTTTCATAAAATTTTTTATCATCTTGATTCTTTCATTTATCTTACTTTTAAAATACGGCATAAAAATTAACGATTTCGAGTTTTACGGCGTAAAATTGGAGCAATTATATATAAAATTAGATAAAAAAATAATTGCAAGAGCAAAGCAGATAAGGCTTCCAAATTTTAAGAAAGAAAGCAAGCAAAAAAGCAGCGATGAGCGCCTTTTAAATCTTAGTAAAAGCGTAGATTTTATAGATACGATTTTTCAAGAAATTTCACTTGAAAATGTGCAAATAGGAGATGATTTTAAACTAAAAATTCTATTTTTAGATGATATATTTTTTGTTGATAGCCCTTATTTAAATGTAGACATTAAATTCCAAAACGAACAGCAAGACGGAATAGATCTTTTTAGCGTTAGAAATTTAAGCTTTAAGGATTTTAACGTAAGTATTAGCGGCGAAGGGAGTGCAGATTTTGATAAAAATGACTATAAATTTGAAGGAAATTTCACCTCTCATGAGCTGTGCGGTAAGCTAAATTTTGCCCTAAAAGATACATTTTTAACTTACAAGGCTTATGATGTCGAGGCTGGAAGCATTAAAAACTTCATTGATGAGCTTGATAGACGCATAGAGCTAAATGGCGAAGTTAAAAACTGGATATATGGATACATCGTTGCTGATGATTACGAGCTAAAAGAGATAAATGGCAAGGCTGATCTAGCTAAAAATAACTTTTATCTAAATGATCTAAATGCCACCGCAAATACTAAAAATTTGCTCGTTAAATTTGAAAAAGGCTTGCCGGCCGTAAATGTAGGCGAGGCAAATATCACGCTTAAAAACTCAAAGCTTAAATTTGATCTTATTTCGCCTATTTACAAGGGCAAAAAGCTTGATGGCTCAAGCGTTGTGATAAATAATATCTTTGATGAAAAAAGCGCAAATTTAGAGCTACTTATAAAGACAAAATCGATCTATGATGAAGCTATAAATGAGATATTAAAAGCCTACAAGATCATCGTGCCAGTAAGGCAGCTAAGCGGAAAAATGGATGCTAGCTTAAAAATTTTGATAAAGCTTGATGAGAAAAGCTTAGAAAATTTTGATGAAAAAAGCGTCATCGCAAATGGAGAATTTAAGCTAAGTGACGCGGTTTTAGAGATTGCTGGGAGTAAATTTAATACCAAAAATGCTCTCGTAAAGCTCATAAATACGACAAATTTAAGTATCGATGCTACTGGCTTTGGGCTTGAGTTTTTTAAAGCAAATGCTAAGGCCGATATAAATTTACAAAAAAGTACTGGCGAGATAAAAGGCGTGATAGAAAGCTTTGATCTAAAAGAGAAAAATGATGAAATTTTAACTTTTAAAAATGAGCCATTTAGCGCATTTTTAGACTTTAGCAAGGCTGGTGAAACTTTGCTTAAGATAGAGCCATTTGGGCTTGATATGAGCTTTGGCAGTGAAAGTAAAATAGCAACAAAAAATAGTAAATTTTTCATAGAGAACTCGCCTGTTTTAAAGCAAAACGGCGTGCGTGGTTTTGATGAGCTTAGTATAAAAAGTAAGGATTTTACTGATCTTGAAATTTTTGCCAAAGAAGCAAACTTTGATTTGCCGTTTTTAGACAAAAATGGCTCAAAGTATGAAAATGATGATCTTAAAATTTTAGTTTCAAAAGCTGGTGTAAAAATAGATAGTGCAAGCAAAAAGCTAAGCCTAGACATAAAAGAAAAAGCCATAAACGTAAAAACTAAAGATCTAAATTTGCTAGTGCTTGACGATAACAAAACCAGCGAGCAAATCACGCCGCTTGAGCTTTTAGCAAAAAATGGCGATATCATTTTAAGGGATCTAAACAAGACCTTGCCATTTGCTAGCTTTAGCGCCGAGAAAAAGGGCAAAAGCACCTCGCTAAATGGGCTGGCACAGCAAGGAAGAGTTGGCTATTTTAACGATGAAAAAAGTATAAATTTAGACGCAACCGACATAAGCGGAGAATTTATTAACGACCTTTTTGGTATCAAAAGCTTTGAGGGTGGTAAATTTCGCCTAAAAATGCTTGGAGAAAACTCTAAGAATTTCAAGGCTGAGGTGAGATTTTTTGATACTTTTTTAAAGGACTATATCTTTTATCAAAGATTGCTTAGCTTTTTAAACTCGGTTCCATCGCTTCTTAGCTTTAAAACACCTGATTTTAACGACAAAGGCTTTACTGTTAAAAATGGTAAAATTTTACTCACTAGAAATGGCGATATGATCGAGTTTTTGGCGATTGAAATGATAGGAACAAGTGCTGATATCGGCGGACGTGGTACGATCGATCTAAAGAGTAAAAAGATAAATATCGACCTTGAGCTAAAGTTACTAAAAGATGCTAGCAGTATCATTGATAAAATTCCACTGGTAAATCAAATAATCCTTGGCAAGGACCGCTCGCTCTCAACTGTCATCGCCATACGAGGCACGACTGAAAAGCCAGAGTACTCGACACAGATCCTGCAAGACGCCCTGCTCTCACCTCTAAAGATAATAAGAAACGTGATTCAGGCTCCGTTTTTGATATTTGAGTAGTTTAAATCTGCAACGCACAGAAATTATAGAAAAATTATTGGCTGCTTCTAAAGCCAAAAATAGGCGTTCATTTTTGATTATATATATTATCCTCGGCTCGCAAAGCGCATAAAAAGGATATCGAAAGCTAAAGATCAAGACCTTGGTAGCTATTTTTTTGCTACTACCACTATTAAAATATTTTAATAAAAAACATAAAATTTTACATATAAAAATATGTAAAATTTACTTCATCTCAAGGCGCATCAGATACATATCCTCGCCGTCAGTTACCTTTAAATTTTGACTTTTACACTTTGGACAGGTGAAGTCATTTTCATTAAGCTCTCCGCCAAATCCGCAATCCAAACACTCAACAACAATGCCTTGTAAATTTATCACAAGCTCGGCGTTTTCGCAGATCGTGCCAGCTTTATAAACATCAAAGGCGCTCTCTAGATAATGAGGCTCCACTCCGCTTAAACGGCCAACCTTTATCTCGATCTTGCTTATCTCTTTAGCATTTTCTTTAGCGGCATTTTTCTCGCAAAGGCTAACTAAATTTTGAACGATACTAAGCTCGTGCATTAGCAGATCCTTGGTAGTAGTTCGCCCTTTGGCGGCTCGAGAAATCTTCTTGATTTATAGGCGTTTTCGATGATGACGCGCTCGTTTTTTGCTTCCATTACCTCGCCTATTATCATCGCATTTTTGTCAAATTCTCTTAAAATTTTAAGCGCGTCCTCGGCCTGGCTCTCATCAACAGCCATCACAAAAGTGCCCTCATTTGCAAGCTCATAAGGCTCAAATCCAAATAGCTCACAAACACCCATCACTTCGTCTGCGACCTTGATATTTTCTTCAAAAACTAAGATGTCAAATTTACTAAATTTAGCCCACTCGTTTAGCACCGCACTTAGTCCGCCCCTTGTCGCATCGCGCATAGTTTGCGGCTTTATGCCAGCGCTAAATAGCCTTAAAGCAACCTCTTTTAGGCTCTTGCAGTCACTTTTTAGATCAAGTCCAAGCTCAAATTCCTCTCTTGCTGCAAGCACCACGCCGCCGTGTCTGCCAACATCTCCAGAGATTAAAATTTTAGCCCCTGCTTTTAAATTTTTAAGCTCCACGCCTTCGCAAACTATCTCGCCGATGCCTGCTGTGTTTATAAAAATTTTATCGCATTTGCCCTTTGGCACTACCTTCGTATCGCCACAAACTACGCTCACACCGCTCTCTTTGCAAGTTTTTGCAAGCGAGCCAAGCACGCGTTCAAGCTCCTCTATACTTAGCCCCTCTTCGATGATGAGCGAGCAGCTTAGGTATTTTGCGCTTGCTCCAACCATCGCTAGGTCGTTTATCGTACCGCAAGCTGCGATCTTGCCGATGTCACCGCCGTTAAAAAAAATGGGAGTTACCACAAAGCTATCAGAGCTAAATGCGATCTTGCCTTTTAAATTTAATATCGCCGAATCGTTGCTCTGCCTTAAAATTTCGTTATCAAAAATTTTAAATATCGTCTCGTTTATAAGCGAGTTCATCTCCTCGCCGCCGCCGCCGTGGCTTAGCATTATCTTTTTCATTAAATTCCTTAACCAACTCTTGCGTATTTAAAATATGCCGCACAAGCGCCCTCGCTTGATACCATGCACGATCCTATCGGATTTTGTGGGTTGCAAACCTTGCCAAAGACCTTACAATCAGTCGGCTTTGCTAGCCCTCTTAAAATTTGCCCACAAATGCAAGCCTTGCTCTCGCCAGCGCTCTCTACGCTGCAGTCAAACTGCACTCTAGCGTCAAGATAGGCAAACTCATCTTTTAGCTTCATGCCGCTTTGCGCTATCTCGCCAAGGCCTCTCCAGACAAAGTCGCACGGCTCAAAATACTTAGCTATGAGCTCTTTTGCCTTGAGGTTGCCCTCTTCTTTGACCGCTCTTGCATACTCGTTATAAACTTCATATGTGCCTGCGTTTTGCTGACGAACTAAATTTAGCACACTTGCCATGATGTCAAGCGGCTCAAAACCACTAATGGCGATGGGTCTTTTAAACTCATCTGCTAGCTCTTTATAAATTTTACTTCCAGTGATGACGCTTACGTGACTTGGTCCTAAAAATGCGTCTATCCTCACGTTTTCATCGCTCATTATGGCTCTAACTGGTGCTGGGACGGTTACGTGATTTATATGAAAGTATAAATTTTTAATGCCCTCTTGCACCACTTTTTCAACCAAATTTGCGCTCATTGGCGTCGTCGTCTCAAATCCGATCGCAAAAAATATGACCTTTTTGTCTGGATTTTGCTTAGCTATATTTAGCGCATCAAGTGGCGTATAAAGTGCCCTTATATCATGCCCCTCGCCGCGAAGCTTTTGCAAGCTTGTCTTTGAGCCAGGCACTCTTAGCATATCAGCTAGCGTGCAAAAGATCACATTATCCATGCTAGCTAGCTTACAGGCCTCATCTATGCGGCTCTTTGGCATCACGCAGACTGGACAGCCTGGGCCGTGGATGAAATTTATATGCTCTCCTACCAAGCTTGGCAGTGCAAATTTCATAATGCTATGCGTGTGACCACCGCAAATTTCCATGATATTTAGCGGTTTTACGCTCTCTTTTTGTATGAGTTTTGAAAGGGCTAGGATTAAATTTTTATCGCGAAAGTCATTGATAAGATCCATCAAATTTTCCCCGCGTTCATATCATCAGCGATCTTTTGATAGACTTCTAAGCTCTCAAGCGCAAACTGCGTATCGATCTTTTGCATGGCGTAACCAACGTGGATTAGCACGTATTCGCCCACTTTTACTTCTTCAAAGATGAGATCTAGGCTTACCTTTCTAGTAACACCCAGAGTTTCAACCGTAGCGACATTGTTTTCATCTACTTCTATTACTTTTGAAGGGATTGAGAGGCACATTATCTTAGCTCTTTTTTAAATTCCAAATAACTTATCCATTTATCGATGCCCTCACCCGTTTTGCTGTCTATCACAAAGATATCAACCTTTGGATTTAGCTTTCTAGCGTCGTTTTTCACTCGCTCGATGTCAAAGTCAAAATGCGGCGCAAGCGAAGCTTTTGTGATAAGAAGCACGTCAGCAGCCCTAAACATCACTGGATATTTGCTCACCTTATCATCGCCCTCTGGCACTGAAAGAAGCACAGCGTTAAAATGCGAGCCAACGTCGTAGCTTGCAGGGCAAACTAAATTTCCAACATTTTCTATAAAGACTAGATCAAGCTCGTTTAGTGGCAGATGATGAAGCCCTTCATGTACCATAAACGCGTCTAAGTGACAGGTCTGACCTGTGCTTATCTGATGAGCCTTTGCGCCAGCTTTTACTATGCGATCAGCATCTTGATTTGTCTCTAAATCACCCTCAACAACGCCTATTTTAAACTTACCAGCCTTTATCGTAGCTTCTAAAAGCGTCGTCTTGCCAGCGCCTGGGCTACTCATTAAATTTACGCAAAGTATCTTTTTTTCATCAAGATGAGCTCTGTTGTGGGTAGCTTCTTTATCATTTTCAGAGAGAATTTTCTCTATCACGTCTATGGTTTTGCTCTCGTTTAGCACAGGGTGTGCGTGAGCCTCGTGGCTATGTTCGTGCGCGTCATGAGCGTGATCTGTATGTCCATCATGAGTGTGTGGGTGAGAGTGAGTGGTGCCATCAGCGTGAGTGTGAGTGTGGGCGTGATTACCCATTGAACAACCGCAATCTTTACACATTTTTTCATCCTTTTTTATTAATTTATGGAGATTTTAACTCTTAAATTTAAAAATAAAATTAAAATTTAGGAGTTTTGGCAAATAGATCAAAAATTAATTAATTTATTTAAATTTTTATTTAAATTTAAAAATATAAATGAAATTTGCACAAGAATTTTGACTAAATTTACTTTACTCTTTTTGCCTAATCTCATCCAACTTATCAAAATTTTCATCACCAAGTAGTTTTTTACTATTTTTTTGGGCATTCTTTTGGATTATTAGATCCTTTAGTCTAGCCTTGCCATTATCCATCACCATCAAAACCGCATACGCATGAACATCCTCTTCTCTCATTTCATCTTCAGTATTAGCTGCACTATCAGGTGACATATAAAAGTGCTCTATGCCGTATTTTACGAGCGAGTAGCCATCATATCTACCAGCTAAAAACACTCCATTCTCTGGTTTGCTTATACTAAATTTAGCAAAGCTGTAAGTGCCATTAACATCTGGCTTCAAAACAGCATAAACTCTAGCTCCATCTCTTACTCTCTCATCGTATTGGTCGATATAGTGGTCATCTTTATCATTTTCGTCAAAATTTCTTGAATGAAAATTTGAAAATTCATAGTTTAAATCAACATAGTTTCCACGAAAAAGATCTCTTGGGTCGTAAAGATTTACCCTCACTCTTACCTCTTGCCCAAAATAAAGTGGCATAAGTGCGTAGCCAAGCATAATGCCAATAAGCGAAATTTGAAAAACTACAGCTACTATTAATACTTTTATCTTCATTTTTTACGTCCTTTTCTAGCGACAACTAGCACTATAAAAGCAAACACCATAAATAGCGCCGTAGCACCAATATAATCGCCTATGAGTTGGAAATACCTCACGGCTGCGACCAAAAATATCATACAAAGACCAAGTTTTAACTCACCCTTTTTGATAAGAACCGCAGCTGTTATGATATTTGCGAGCGAGAAAAATATATTTGCGTATCCAGGACCGTAGCTAAAGACAAATGGCAACAACACGAGCAGTGCCCCAAGTAGCAATCCACTCTTATTTTTTTCTTTAAAAAACAGTGCAAAATAAGCAACACTAAATAGGATAAAGACAAAGCCAAAATTGCTTTTAAAAAACGACTTCACAAACCAAAGCTCTTCATCTCCAACCTCAAATAAATTTCTTTCTTCAAATAAAAATAGACAAAATAACAACACAAAAACGCCAAAATTTTTACCAAATTCTTTCGTAAATGCGCCAAGCCCTACTCTAAATTTATCTAGTAGCGGCGAAATGCTAATAAGTAAAAGCGCATAAGATAGCGATACGATCGCAACCATCGGAAGTCCAAACAAAAATCCATAATCAAATATCGCTTTAAGACCACTAATGTAGCCGCAAAATGAAATGATGTATATAAAAATATCTATAAAAAGCACAAAAGCAAGCCATTTTGAGTCGTCTTTGTAAAGCGTATATGCGCCAAGTGCTATAAAAATGATAAAGCCAAAGCCAAAGTCGCCCTGATAAGTTATCATAAAAAACCAAACTGTCGCAAAGATAAGGCTTTGGGCTACCAATACACCTTTCTTACTAGTAAAAGAAACCGCAAACGCCCCGATACTCCAAAGCAAAATACCACCGCTTGGCTCATCGCTAATGTTATAAATTTGGGCAATAAGAGCAATCGCCGCACCAAAGCAGAAATTTCCAAGAAAAAACATCGCCGTTGATAGATTTTCCTTTCCCTTTGCGAGATAGTAAATTCCACCAAAATTTACAAGCCCAAGTACAAATAACACAAGTGCTAAACGTCCTAGTCTTGGTATCTCTTCCCAGTTTGCACCAACGAGAGTAAAAAATGCCAGTGCAAAAAAGAGATATGCTACGAGTTTTAGGACAAAACTTATCTTGTCACTATGAGCGTCAGTGTCGATGTCATATAAATTTGCTATTTTTATAGCTGTCTCTTTATCGACTATGCCGTCACTTTGCCACCGATCCAGCTCTTTTGTTAGAAAAATTCTATTTAAAAAGTTCATTATTCACACTCTCTTTTATAAGATATACAAAACACCAAATTTCTAGCCAGTGTCTTAAATGCCGTATTTATGTCCATTGACACTGCCTTAGTCTTTCAACAAAAAATATAATTGTGATTTAAAATATAAAAAAATACAGAAGCTAAAATGCCACCGATGATAAAAATTTTTAGCAAGGTAGCTTGGGCCAGACTCCTAAGCTTTGCTTTAAAAATTTCTCGCTTAAGCCTAAACCCAAGTAAAAAGAAAAAAACGGCCATCAAACTATCATTTACCAAAAGGATAAGGGGCTTTTGTATCGGCGATTTGCCAAAATTTAGCCTTGTATCGATTTGTAAAAATGAGTTATAAAAACTACTTAAAAAAACATTTTCAAAGATAAATGCCACTAAAGCAGCAGCGATAAGAAAAATACCACCACTAACTTCATCTATAAAAAAATCCCAAAAATTCCTAAAACCCATAAAGACCCTTAAAAAACTAAAACCTAGGAATAGCTGCCCTTGTGAGTTTAGAAAATTTTACGCCCTTTAAGCCGGCGATCCTTTCAGCAAAGCGTTCAATTTTGCCCGCCTCGCCTCTTATTGAAATCGTTTCTAAGCAGTTATGGTGATCGACATGAACATGGTTTGTACAGATGATTTTCACATCAGAGCTATGCTCTATATCCATCTTTTTATTCACCAAATCGTTGTGATGATGCATATAAATGAGCGTCAAAACCCCGATCAACTCCTCACTAGCGTCCTTCCAGCTATCACTTACGATCTTTTCGCGTATTAAATCCCTCGTAAATTCGCTCCTAGAAGCGTAGCCTTGTTCGCTAACCTTTTTATCTAGTTCGTCAAGTAACTGACTAGGTAAAGAAACACTAAAACGTATAACACTATCCATTTTCTGCTCCTTTCTCGTTTGATTACCGTTTATAATCATTATACATCACTTATTAGAAAATGTGGATAAATAATAATAAATTTGCCCTAAATTTACGTTAGAATCGTTGCTACAGAATTTTTTATTGATATAAAATTTCAAATTTACTTTAGTAAATTTTTTGTAAATAAGTTCGAGTAAAGTCTTATTTTGAAAAACTCCGCCGCTTAGTAAAATTTCCATTTTTTCTTTTTTTGAAATTTCAAAAATAATATCAGCCAAGCCATTTATAAATGCCGTTGCAGCCACTCTTGGCTCATCTTTTAAAGCACTTTTAAAAGCTTCTTTAAAGCCGATCACTCCATTATCTAGGCTAAATTTATAACACGCATCTAAATTTTTATCATAAAGTGCTTCAAGCCTCATACCACTCTCGCCCTCAAAACTAGAGTGAAAAAGCCCACAAATAATCACTCCAAATGCGTCAAATATCCTACCAACCGAGCTAGTCTTTATTAAGTTTAGTCCTTTTTGCTCCATTTTTTTAAAATTTGCAAGCATTTTTTCATCAAAATTTACTAAAAATTTACCAGCTTCGTCCTCAAGAGAGTATTTTAAAATAATAGAATATGCGATTAGATAAATATTTTTGATGCTGTTTTCGCCCCCAAATAGGCTAAATTCATCAAAGTGATAAACACGCTCGTAATTCTTTTTATCTAGCCTAAAGACCTCTCCACCCCAAATTTTGCCATCCTCCCCGTATCCAGTGCCGTCAAAACAAAAGCCAAGGTACTTTTTATCTGCTAGATCGTTTTCAAAGATCACGCTTAGCAGATGCGCGTAGTGGTGCTGCAAATAAACTAGCTCAAAGCCCTGATCCTTCGCCCATTTTGTATTTAAAAAATTTGGATGCAGATCGGCTATAACTTTGTCTATTTTTAGATCATAAGTCGTTTCAAAAAGGGTAAAAATATCCTTAAATCTATCAAAAGTCGCCACATTTTTTAGATCTCCTATATATGGGCTAACCATCAAAAGTCCGTCTTTATAGATGCAAAATGAGCTTTTTAGCTCCGCTCCAAGGGCTAAAAATGTCCCTTTTTGCTTGAAATTTGTATGAATGAAATTTGGATTTAAGCCACGGCTCGTTCTTGTAAAAATCACTTCATCACCAACACAAAATGCGATACTATCGTCACTTGGCGAGTAAATTTCTCGGTCGTGATCAAGGTAAAAGTCTATAACGTCACCTAGTTTCTCTCTTAGCTCACTCTCATCTTTTATCACGACTTCACCTGAGATATTTGCGCTAGTTGCGATGATGTCGTGTTCAAGATAGTCAAAAAGCAAAAGATGTATGCCGCTAAATGCGAGCATGACGCCAAGCTTATTTAAATTTGGCGCAACACTTTTTGCGATATTTGAGCCGTTTTTTGCCTCCAGTAGGACGATCGGCTTTAAATTTGAGCTAAGAAGCTTCGCCTCTGCTTCTGAAATTTGCGCTATTTTTCTAGCGTTTTGCAAATTTTTACTCATCAGCGCAAATGGCTTGCTTGGGCGGTGTTTTCTAGCTCTTAGCTCACAAACTACAGCTTCATTTGTCGCGTCGCAAACTAGATGAAAGCCACCAAGCCCTTTGATGGCTAAAATTTTGCCCTCGTTTATGAGCCCAGCCGCTTCTTTGGCTGCTTCGTTTTTACTGGCAAGCACCTTGCCAAATTTATCTTTTAGATAGAGTTTTGGTCCGCAGTTTGGGCAAGAGATCGGCTCTGCGTGGTAGCGGCGATTAAGCGGGTCTTTGTACTCGCTCTCACAAAATTTACACATCTTAAACTCGTTCATCGTCGTATTTACTCTGTCATAAGGCAATGCTTTGATGATGGAAAATCTCGGTCCGCAGTTGGTGCAGTTTATAAATGGGTATTTGTAGCGTGGATTTGTAGGGTCATAAAACTCGCGCAAGCAGTCATCGCAAAGCGCGTAATCAGGCAAGATAGGCGCTTGTTTGGTGGCTGATTTTGAAGCGATGATCTCAAGCTTTTCATAAATTTTATCTATCTTAATCTTCTTTAGCTCATCGATCCTAGCAAGGGCTGGTAGCTTCTCATAAAGCTCTTTTTCAAAAGCCAAAAAGCTAGCCTCTTCGCCGCTAAAATTTAGCTTCACGCCCTCATCATCGTTGTAAATTTCGCCAACAAGGGCAAATTTATCCGCTAAAGTATAGACAAAGGGTCTAAAACCAACGCCTTGAACTAAGCCTTTGATCTCATATCTAAAGCTTGATCTCAACGCCAAATCCGGGGTCAAAATTTGTTTTTATATTTGGGTTTAGGTGCTTTTTTATCAAGTTGCTAACTACCTTATTATAAAATAAATCCCCGCTTAAAGTAACATTTTTGATGTTAAATTTATCTCGTTTTTCATAGCTAAAATCGCTCAAAAAATGTGCCAAAGACTCGGTGCAACCAAAGCTGATGTTCTTCTCTCCAGCGCCAGCAAGGATAAATGAAATGATACTTTTTACAAACTTAACCCCGTCTAAACCAAAGTCATCTTTCATTTTGTAATCTATCCTAACGCCCTTTTGACCGCTAAAATCACTTGCCATAAGAAGCAAATTCTCCCCTGCTTTTTTAAAGTCATCGCTTAAGCCAAGCAAGCGTCCAGCTATGCAAAATAGCGAGAAAAAGTTAGCATTTGAGCTAAATTTACCGCTTGGCAAGGCGTGCTCTTTACTGAAGTTTTCAAGTAGCCTTTCGCCACCCTCATCGGCTCTTATGAGCTCATAAATTTCTTCAAAGCTACTAAATTTTGGTAAAAATAGAAGCTGCGTTTTGCTTGATTTTGAAAGCAGGCAAATTTCGTCATCACTAAATTTGCTAAATTTTAGCCCCAAAGCTATCTCTTCCAAATAACTAAGCTCAAATTCCTCGTTTTTAGCATAGAAAAATGGGCTTAAAACTGCGCTACTTTCAAGCAAAGTAAGCCTTGAAAGAGCATTTTTTTGCTCCTTTACCTTAATGCTTAAAAAGCTAAAGCTTTCTTTATTTAGCTGCTCGCAAATGGCGTAAAGAAAAAGATCATTTGGTGCCATCACGTCAAAAAATAGCGGTGCATCCTCGTGATTTTGTCTATAAATGGCTGTCGTCTTTAGTGCTAAAAGTGGCTTTTCAAAGCTAGCTAGAAATGTCAAAACTCTATCATCGGCGATAAAAATTTTTGGTAGCTGCTTTAAATTTACAGGCATCAAGAAATTTGCGTCAAAATTTACGCCAAGAGAAATTTCATATAAATTTTCATCTTGCTCTACGCAAATGTTCTTGCTGTTTTTTAATAAATTTAGACAAACTTTGAGCTTTTCATTAAAATTACCAAGCGTTATTTCGCCATCAAATTTACTCTCACATAGCACGCCACTTTCATTTAAGATAGCCTTTTCGCTAGCCAAAAAGGTACTCGCTTGAGTTGGAGTTAAGCCGCCAAATTTTATCTCACTTATCTTGCTTTCTTCATCAAGCTCACTTGCAGCCAAGACCTCACTGTGTTTTATAAAAAGACTAAAAGGCAAGAGCGTACTTGCTTTATTTGCCACGCTCTCAAGCTCGCTGGTATTGCCACTTACCTTTAGACAAATTTCATCATCTTTGCACTTTAGACTATGAGATAGATCACCAGCAAGCAAGCGTAAAAATGGCACTAGAAACGAAGCGTCCTTGTGGCAAGTAAATTTAAAAGCAAGTATCATTTTAAACCTTTTTTAGCGTATTCATCAACGATATCATTTAGGGTAAAATTTGCCACCTTTTCACACTTAAAATCAAGCTCTTTTAAGTGATTAAGCAGCGTTTTTTCTAAAATTACAGAAGCGTTTATAACCTCATCTGAGAGGCTAAAATTTGATGATTCTATGCGGCTAGGCACGATACCTAAAATTTTAGTCGTAGGTCTATCGCCCGCAAGCTCCATTAGATGAAGGGTCTGAAGCATCTCTATCTCGTGAGCCGAGCCGTCCCAGCTGATAAAATTTGGTACATTTAGAAAGTCGAAAAAATAAACATCTCCCACGCTTGCGCCATTTGCGCTAATGCAATCAACGACGATAAGATAGTCAAATTCGCTTATTATGTGAGTTAGGGCGAGGGCTAAAGTGCCCCCATCCATTAGAGTAAGCTCGTTTTTAGAACTTGTAAATTTATAGTTATTAGCCATCAAATTTACAAAATGAACACCTATGCCCTCATCGGCAAACATCACGTTGCCGATACCAAGAACCAGCACTCTCATCAGTGTTCTTTTACAAATTTATAGCCACTAACGATGGCGTCCATCGCTCCATTTTTGCCTTTAACAGCGTTAAATACTGCCATATAAACATGAATCGGCACAAAAATCATAATGACCCACATACAAATTCTATGTATCGTTCTGACATTTGCTAGTCCGCCCATAAGCTCTTCAAAAAACCTAGCTGGCTCATAAAGTGCTCCGCCAAGTCCCTCATGATAAACATGAACATAAAGCACAAGACCGCTTAGGCAAATAAGAGTCAAAATAAGATAAAAGAAAAAGTATGAGGCAAACTGCAAAGGATTATAAACGCCCCTTAAATGCGGATGTGGCCCCATAAAAAGATAGTATTTGATCTGTGCGATCCAAATTTTTGGATTTAGAAAATCAACCACACTCATCCACTCTTTTTTACTATGTTTATCAAAGACAAATAGATAAAATTTAAAGATAAACGCCGCTATTAGCACAAAGCCAGCGATCTGGTGAGCCATACGCCACTTTGCTTGCATAAAATTTGTAGGCTCGCTCGTGATCTCTGGACTCACAAAAACGTACGAGATATAGTAGCCACTCACAACTAAAAGTGTGATCGCTGCAAATCTAATCCAGTGTGTCAGCCTAACGCCGATGGAGAATTCGTATTCGCTGATCCTGTCAGCATTTTTATGTGACATCTTTTCTCCTTACAAATTTGGATTTATCTTATAAGTACTCAAATCATTTCCCTTCGTATCCATAACATGCACAGCACACGCGATGCAAGGATCGTAAGAGTGAATTTTTCGTATTATCTCAAGTGGTTTTGAAAGATCAGCGATCTTTAAACCAACTAAGCACGCTTCGTAGCTGCCCATTTGATTTTGTGCGTCTTTTGGAGAGGCGTTCCATGTGCTTGGCACGACTGCTTGCCAGTTTGTGATAACACCATCTTTTATGCGGCACCAGTGGCTAAGCGCACCTCTTGGAGCATTGCCTTGGAAATTTCCTTTGTACTCTTTTTTGTTATCGATTACATATTTTGCGCAGGTCTCTTGATCTGATTTTAAATTTTCTACTAAGGCATTAAATGCGTCCATTGTATGCTCTGCGACTACTTTTGCCTCAAGCATACGAGTAGCGGTTCTGCCTAGAGTTGAGAAAACTGCGCTTAATGGCAAGCCACTCTTTGCTAAAAACTCATCAACTACCTTTTTAACTCTTTCATTGCCTCTAGCGTAGTTTATAACGATACTTGCTATTGGTCCTACTTGCATAGACATGCCATCATATCTTGGCGCTTTGATCCAGCTATATTTGCCTTTTGTATCAAAAAGCTTACTGTGAGCTAATTTACCCTCGGCGTCTATGCTCTCGCCGTCAATAAGGCCTGTGTAGTTTGCCTCAGTCTCGCCGTCATATGGGTGAAGTGCTTTGTCGTTTTTATACCAAGACCTAGTAGCTTCTTCGGTGATTTTATTTTCATCGATATCATAAACCTTGTTAAGATCGCCATTTAAAATATAGCCACCTTTAAATAGATGGTCATTTTTGCCGATCAAAAACTCATCGTAGCAGAGTAAATTTGCCACACCAACGTCGTTTAGAACGCTTGGCTCATTACCATAAGCTTTAGCCACCATCAAGATATCTGGATAGTAAGCTCTATCAACAAATTCTTTGATCTCGGCAAATTTACTCATATATTCGCCCATTCTAGCTGGATCCATAAGGTCCATCACACAGGTCACACCGCCAACTGTTAGGCTTTGTGGATGTGGGTTTTTTGCGCCAAAGATTGCCATCATCTGAGCTGCTGTTCTTTGAATCCTTAAGCACTCTAAGTAGTGAGAGAGGACGATTAAATTTTGCTCTGGAGTAAATTTATATGTACTATGTCCCCAGTATGCGTTGGCAAATGGTCCAAGATTGCCCTTTTTAACAAAGGCTTCAACTCTCTCTTTTACCTCTTTTAGCTTATCAGCTCCCGTGGCAAATGGCAAATCAGTGTATTTAAACGCCTCTTCGCTAGCTTTATGCACATCTGCGCTTAGTGCAGAGACCACGTCTGCCCAGTCCATGCCATGAAGCTGATAAAAATGTACGATGTGATCGTGAAGATATAAAGCTGCGTTCATAAGCGTTCTAGTTAGCTCTGCATTTAACGGAGGCTTGATACCAAGAGCATTTTCAACTGCGATAATGCCTGCTCGGTAGTGTGAGTATGTACAAACACCACAAATTCTTTGCATGAAAAAGCCAGCATCTCTTGGATCTCTACCTTTTACGATCTGCTCTAAGCCTCTCCAAAGAGTTGAGCCAGAATACGCCTCTTTTACGATATTATTTTCATCTACAACAACTTCTATTCTTAAGTGTCCCTCGATACGTGTTATAGGGTCTATTACTATTCTTTTTTCACTCATTTTTTCGCCTTATTCTTTATCTTTACTCATAGAAGCTATAACAGCGTGAGCTGCTATACCAATGCCAGTAAGAGCTAAAATTCCAATGCCAACTTTATCGCTGACATTATCAGCTCCAAGACCCAAAACAGTATCAAAGAGTCTATCTGCCATAGGCTCTTCAAATGGTCCCATCGTATCCCAGAAGTCTGGCTCTGAGCAGCCTATACAGCCGTGACCTGCTTGAACTGGCCATGATGTGTGCTGGTTAAATCTCTCGCGTGAGCAGTTATTAAATGTATATGGACCTTTACAGCCTACTTTATATAAGCAGTAGCCATTTTTTGCACCCTCGTCGCCAAAGTTTTGGACAAACTCGCCAGCGTCAAAGTGACCACGTCTTTCGCAAAGATCGTGAATTCTTAAACCATAAGCCCATTTTGGTCTATTATAAACGTCAAGCGCTGGAAGTGTGCCAAAAAGTAAGAAGTGAAGCACGTTGCCAACGATATTTTTCTCACTTGGTGGACAGCCCGCAACATTAATAACTGGCTTATCAGTGACCTTTGAAAGTCCCACTGAATTTGATGGATTTGGCCTTGCAGCTTGAATGCCACCAAAGCTAGAACAGGTACCGATCGCAAAGATAGCAGCTGCGTCTTTTGAAGCATTTACAGCATGAGTTTTACCTGTTGTGCCATGAGGTCCAACTGTTAAGAAATTTTCAGTCGCACCAGTTGGGATACCACCCTCAACTAGCAAAATGTATCTGCCTTTATATTTTTCGATCGCACTCTCTAAATTTTCTTCAGCCTGCCAACCAGAAGCTGCCATAATAGTTTCGTGGTATTCAAGGCTTATGTAGTCAAATATAAGACTATCTATGCTTGGAGCATCGGTTCTTAGTAAGCTCTCGCTACAGCCTGTGCATTCTGCCATATGAAGCCATATCACAGGAAGCCTGTCACTAAGCTCAGCAGCACGAGCAACCATCGGTGTCATCGCACTTGGTAGAGCCATAAAAGCTGTCATCGCACCAGCCCACTTCATAAAATCACGCCTAGTAAAGCCCTTATCTTTTAAAAGCTGCGCAATACTTGAGTCGCTTTTCATCTTAGGCAACGCACTAAGCTCACTTAAGCGCCTATCTATCTTTTGACGCAAGTCATTATTCATATAAGCTCCTTTGCTTGAAAATTTTACTTTTGTTAATAATATCTTTGTTTAAAGAAGTAAAAAATTATTTTATAAAATTAATATTTATAATTAAATAAATTTTAACTAAAAAATTTAAAATCCCTTTTTTTGCGATATATTTTCAAAATATAAAAAATAATATTTTGAGAAATTTTATTTTGTTTTGATGAATTTTCAATATTTTAAGCATATTATTCTGAAAGTAAATATCAACTATAATTTTTAATAATTTTTAAAAATTTAGCATATTTAAGACGAAAGAAATTTTTGAGATAAAAATTTTTAAAAGCCCAAATTGATTAAATTTTAGGCTTTTAAAGTTGCATTAAAATGGCCAGATAGCTTCCATAAGCCTTGTGCCCCAAGGTTTTTTGGTAGATTTGTCTAGCTCACCCTCTGTTTTATACAAAATTTTAGCATCAGCTATATATTTTGAGTCGATTTCGTTGTTTTGTGAAATGTCGTAAGGTCTGATGACACCACTTACTTGCATGATCTGCTTTTCGCCGTTTATAAGTAGCTCACGGCTACCCTCGATAAAGTAATTGCCATTATTTAGTATTTTTATGATCCTGGCTGAAATGGTTGCGGTAAATTTCTCGCTTCTGTTACTCGTACCACTTCCTGTAAATTTATTGCCGCCACCTGCTTTAAAGCCGATGTCACCGTATTTATTTAGATTATCAGCCACAGTTGAAAGCGGTGCAGCCCCAGCTGTGAAAACACCGCCACCAAGCGAGATAGTGCTATCTTTGTTGGTACTTTTGCTACCAGTTGAAGTTTGGCTTGCATTTTCTGAGATAACGATAGTCACGATATCATTTACATTCATCGCCTTTCTGTCTGAAAATAGCGGATTCTCGCCCTTACCAAAGAGGCTGCCAGCGTTGCTTTGTCCGGTTCCACTATCTTTTGAAGGGAGTTGCTCGACATAAACTGGGGGTTTCATATTGATATGAGGATCAGCACTTGGTGTGCAGCCAGTGCAAATAATGCCCGCAGACAAGACGAGCCAAATCGTTTTATGGTTCATAAAAAATGCCTTAAAATAAGTATCTTTGTGCTAAAATTAAGCAATTTAAGTTCCTAAAAAGGTCGCAAATGAAAAGTTGTTACGTTTTTACAGACAAAAATTTAGCACATCTACAAGAAATTATAGCTACAAAATTCAAAAAAGTTGAGATTTTTAAGATAATCCCAGATGAAAACGATAAAAATAACTTAATAAATTCAAATGAAAAAGAGTTTTTTCTCAAATTTATAGATAAATTTGAGGAGCTAAAAGCCAAAAGCGACTTTGTCATAGTTCTTGGTTGTGAGAGCTTTAGTGTCTTTGGTAAAAGCGAGCTAAATTTAAAGCTAGCAAGAAATTTAAACGCTCCAATTTTTGACAAAAACGCAAGCGAGCTAAAAGCGCTAAATCCAAACTCAAAGCTTCTAATCACCGATAAATTTGATGAAATTTTGAGCTACAAAGCTGACATCATCACACCATTTAAATTTCAAAGCTTGCTTCTAAAAAGAGCTAAAGCGACAAACAAGACCGTCATTTTGCCTGAAAGTGACGATGAGAGAATTTTAAAAGCGGCTCATATCGTACTAGAAAAAGACGCGGCAAATATCATCTTGCTAGGACTTGAAAATGAAATTTCAAAAAAAGCGGCCGCTTTGGGGCTAAATCTAAGCAAAGCCAAAGTGATCAACCCAGAACAAAACGAGCTAACAGACGAGTTTGCAAAGAAAATTTATGAGCTAAGAAAGCATAAAGGCGTGGACGAAGTCAAGGCAAATATGCTTGCAAAAGATAAAATTTACTTTGCTACGATGCTAATTCATGAAGGCTTAGCCGATGCCTTGGTAAGTGGCGCTACGATGAGCACGGCTGATACGATCCGCCCAGCCTTGCAGATAATAAAAACAAAGCCAAATGTAAGCGTGGTAAGTGGGGCATTTTTCATGGCACTTGAAGAAGAAATTTTGCTTTTTGCCGACTGCGCCGTCACGCCAAATCCAAGCGCAGATGAGCTAGCTAGTATTACTCTAAGCAGCGCTCAAACGGCAAGTGCCTTTGGTCTTAACCCAAAGATCGCTATGCTGAGCTACTCTACGGCTGATAGTGGTAGCGGGGCTGATGTGGATTTTGTAAAAGAAGCTGCCAAAAAGGCGAGCGAGCTTGATGCAAATTTAAAGATCGCAGCACCCATTCAGTTTGATGCAGCAGTTGATCTAAGCGTGGCTAGCAAAAAAATGCCAAACTCAGAGGTTGCTGGGTATGCAAATGTATTTATCTTTCCAAATTTAAACTGCGGAAATATCTGTTACAAAGCAGTTCAGCGAAGTGCAAACGCCCTAGCTGTGGGTCCGATACTTCAAGGATTAAAAAAGCCGGTTAATGACCTAAGCCGCGGTTGCCTCGTTGAAGACGTGGTAAATACTATCTTAATCAGTGCCATACAAGCAGGAGAATAATATGAGAATTTTGGTTTTAAACTCGGGTAGTAGCTCAATAAAATTTCAACTTTTTGCAATGGATACCAAAACCAGTCTAGCAAGCGGTCTAGTCGAGCAAATCGGTAGCTCCAGCTCAAGAGCGGTACTAAAAGCAAATGGCGAAACCTACGAGATAAAACGCTTCATAAAAGACCACCATGACGGACTTGAGGCGATGAACGAGCTCTTTGTCACTTCACACACCTTGCACGATCTAAGCGAGCTTGATGGTATCGGACACAGGATAGTTCACGGCGGCGAGAGCTTTTTTAGCTCGATGATCGTTGATGAGAGCGTCATCAAAAAGATCGAGGAGATAAGTCCACTTGCCCCTCTTCATAACCCAGGGCACCTTGCTGGCATTAAAAACGCAATGAAAGAGAGCAAAAATGTGCCTCACGTGGTCGTTTTTGACACGGTATTTCATCAAAGCATGCCAGAGTACGCCTACCGCTACGCTCTACCTTATGACGTTTGCAAGACTCATCATATCAGAAAATACGGCTTTCACGGCACATCGCATAGATACGTCTGCAAGCAAGCGGCCAAAATGCTTGGCATAGAATTTGATAAATTTAACGCTATCTCACTTCATCTAGGTAACGGCGCCTCAGCCTGTGCAGTACAAAATGGCAAAAGTATCGATACCTCGATGGGGCTTAGCCCACTTGAAGGGCTCATAATGGGTACAAGAAGTGGCGATATGGACCCAGCTGTGGTCATTTACTTGCTAAATATCGGCGTTTTAAAGTGGAACGAGATCGATAACTTTTTAAACAAAAAAAGCGGACTTTTTGGAATTTGTGGCTCAAGTGACATGAGAGAGGTCGTAGCCAAGATGCAAAACGATGAGCGAGCAAAGCTTGCATTTGAGATGTTTTGCTACCGAGTGAAAAAATATATTGGCTCATATTACGCCATTTTAGGACGCGTTGATGTACTTATATTTACTGGCGGTATCGGCGAAAATGCACCAAATACAAGGCAAAAAATTTGTGATGAATTAAAACATCTTGGCATTCACATAAATCACGATCTAAATTTCCAAGACATGCGAGGCGAGAGATGCATAGACGGGGATGACGCTAAGATAAAAACGCTTATCATCCCAACAAACGAAGAGCTAGAAATCGCGATAGAAACGGCTAGGGTCATAAAAGAGAGCAAAGCCAAATAAATAGATGTTTAAGCCAGACTTGATATATAAATTTTAAGCCTAATTAGTTTTAAAATAGAATTAGCATTATTTTTAGGTTATAAGATAAAAAGCTTTTGCGATTTTAAGCTCGCAAAAGCTTGCAATCAATTTTTCTTAAAAAATCTCAAAATTTTTGCTTGAAGTTTAAACTGATCTGAAAGCTCCATTATCGGATAAGCTCCAGCATATTTTTTGCCACCAGGCAGGTCTTTGCTAACGCCTCCACGTGCTGCTATCTGCGCGAAGTCGCCCACTTTTACATGACCGGCTGAGCCGCTTTGTCCGCCCATTACGACGTTTCTACCTAGCACAGTTGAGCCAGCAAGACCAGTTTGTGAGACTATTAGGCAGCCATTTCCAAGCTCGCAGTTGTGGCCTATTTGAACGAGATTATCTATCTTTGTGTAGTTTGCGATCATTGTGCTTTCAAAAACGCCACGATCTATCGTCGTGCAAGCGCCGATCTCGACATAATCGCCTAAAACAACATTGCCATTATGATAAATTTTTACATGCTCGCCAGTTTTTGTATGTGCATAACCAAAGCCATCGCTTCCGATCACACAGTTTGCCAGCAGATGACACTCGTTACCGATGACGCAGTCGTTGTAGATGACGACATTTGGATGGATGATGCAGTTTTTACCGATAGTTACGTTATCGCCCAAAAATGCCCCAGCCATGACTACCGTATTTTCGCCCACACTCACATTTGAGCCTATGTAGACATTTGGCATAATCTTTGCACTCTTAGCGATATTTGATGGCTTTGGCTCGCAAAAAAGTGGCTTAGCATAATCTTTACTGAGCAAGGCAAATGCAAGGTGCGGATTATCACACACAAGTGCGACCATACCAGCTGGCACCAAGTCTAAAAGCGATTTTGTCACCAAGATGGCTCCAGCATTTGAGTTGCTTATAAATTTAGCATTTTTCTCACCATCGCAGTATGTTAGCTCAGCTTTATTTGCATTTTTTAAAGAATTTAAGGCAAAAATTTCTATATCTTCTCCGCTAAAAGTAGCATTTACTTTTGAGGCTATTTCACTTAGTTTCATCATATATCCATTATCACAGATCCGCCGCGTACGACGTCAACTGGGTTAAATTTCTTTATTGATTTTAAAAAGCTCTCGATCCTACTCGCATCGTCAGCCACCATGACAACGATATAGTTTTCATTTGTGTTTGTCACGATACCGTTGTATGCCTTTAGTATCGCTTCAAGGCCAGCAAAATTTTCACCAAGCGGAATTTTCACAAGAGCCATCTCTTTTTCGACAAATTCGCCACTTTCTATGACCTTATACGTTGGTATGAGCTTGTGAAGCTGTTTTACAATCTGCTCTAAAACTCTCTCGTCGCCACTTGTTACGATACTTAGCCTTGAGAAGTTGCTCTCAGGTATCGGAGCAACGGTTAGCGTATCGATATTGTAGCCCCTGCCCGCAAAAAGCCCAGAAATTCTAGCCAAAACACCATGTTCATTTAAAACTATAACTGATATCGTTCTTCTTATACTGCTCATTTTTCTTCCTTGCTCTTTAATATCATATTATAAATCGCAGCCCCTGCTGGAACCATAGGAAGCACGTCCTCAAAGCGGTCGATCCTAACGTCGATCATCGCTGATTTCTTGCTATCGATCGCTTCTTTTAAAGCCTTTCTAAACTCATCCTTACTCTTGCAAACAAAGCCAACTCCGCCAAATCCTTCAGCGATCTTTACAAAATCAGGCTGCAAGCTAAGATCAGTCGATGAGTAGCGTTTTTCATAGAAAAATGTCTGCCACTGACGAACCATGCCTAAGAAGTTGTTATTTAAAATGATGTTTATAACGGGCATATTTATCTCATGAGCAGTCATTAATTCTTGGATATTCATAAGTATTGAGCCATCGCCTGTAAAATTTATAACAAGATTTTCTGGTTTTGCACATTTTGCGCCGATCGCTGCAGGGAGGCCAAATCCCATTGTGCCAAGTCCACCACTTGTGACAAGCTGTCTTGCTCGGTTAAACGGATAAAACTGCGCCACCCACATTTGGTGCTGACCGACGTCTGTTGAGATTATCGCATCAGCTCCTGCTATCTTTGCTGTCTCTTCGATAACCCATTGCGGTTTTAAGACCTTGTCGCTATCTGTGTAGCCAAGTGGATTTAGTTTAGAATATCTATCTAAAATTTCTCTCCAAGGTGCGTAGTTTTCAGGCTTTGAATTGACTTCGTCATAAAGCTCAGTTAGCACGTTTGTAAGATCGCCAACAATCGGATAGTGGGCATTTATGATCTTTGAGATAGAGCTTGGATCGATATCGATGTGAATTATCTTTGCATGTTTGGCAAACTCATCCGTCCTGCCAGTGATCCTGTCACAAAACCTAGCTCCAAGTGATATAAGAAGGTCGCACTCGCTAAGTGCCATATTTGAAGCGTAGCTGCCATGCATGCCTGCCATGCCTAAATTTAGCTCATCTTTTGCATCAAGCACACCAAGAGCCATCAGCGTCTCAACCGCTGGAATGCCAGTTTTTTTCATAAATTTACGGATGATCTCGCTTGCATTTGATGCAACAGCACCGCCGCCGATGTATAGAAGCGGCCTTTTAGCTTCATTTATCGCAACTGCTGCTTTTTTTATCTGTTTTGAGTTGCCCTTATAGGTTGGCTTGTAGCTTGGGATAGAAATTTCCTTTGGATAGACAAAGTCACCAAGTCTTGATGTGATATTTTTTGGGATATCGATATGAACTGGTCCTGGACGGCCTGATCTTGCGATGTAAAAGGCCTCTTTTATGATGCGAGGTAGCTCTTCAACGCTATTAACTAAAAAGTTATGCTTAACACAGGGGCGTGAAATGCCGACCGCATCGATCTCTTGAAAAGCATCTGTGCCGATCATAAATGTTGGTACTTGACCGCTTATAAGCACGATCGGTATGCTGTCGCTATAAGCTGTTGCAAGGCCTGTGACTGCATTTGTAAAGCCAGGGCCACTAGTCACAAAAGCAACGCCAACTTTACCACTAACTCTAGCGTATCCATCGGCCGCATGAACGGCCGCTTGCTCGTGGCGAACCAAAACGTGTTTAAAATAAGTCTGCTTATATGTTTCGTCGTAGATATTTAAAGCTGCACCGCCAGGATAGCCAAAAACTATCTCAACACCCTCTTCGTGCAAGGCCTCGCTTATCATCTGTGAACCAGAAATCTGTTTTATCATCACTTTAGCCTTTTGATAAATTTATCGCAGATTATATCCCAAAGCATTTTAAATCCATTTTAACTTTCTAGCGAATTTTAGGTATTGCTTTGATTTTCTTGAAAAATTTTTAACTAGCTTAGAAGAATAATACAAAATATTTTACATAAAATTAAACATATTATTTTTAGTAGAATTGATAAATTTAAGTGAGCAAAGACTATAAAATTTTAAGAGCTAAAACTCATTTGCATAAATTTTAGGTTTTAATCTTTTGAATAAAATAAGCCTAAAATTTTGCTTCATTTTTTATATTATTTAGCTTTTTAACGGCCTCGTCAAAGTTATCAGAATTTATGAAAACATTAATATTTTCATTTTTCTTATAGACTTTATCGTAGTATTTTGTGAGTAAAATTTCAGCTACTTTAGCAATGTCATTTTCATTAAATTTAGCCACAGCTTCATCTCTAGCTTTTTTATCGATAAATGGTGAAATTTTCTTCATACACTCGTCAAAAAAAGCTTTATCCACACTTTTATAGTCATCTACTATACAAGAAATTCTTTTTTCCAAACTTGCGCTCACTTCGACATTTATACCATTTCGCATCGCCTCATAAAGACTTTTTGGCAAGCTTAATGAGCCTATTCTTCTACTCTCTCCCTCAATAAAGCAAATTTTATCTTTTAGCGTTATGAGCTTTTCAAACAACGCATCTTCAAAGCTTTTTTGGCTTGGCTGCGCGCCATTTATCGCTCCAAAGACAGATCCTAAATGATTTGCCATAGCTTCAAGGTCTATTGATGGACTTAGAGCCCTTATGAGCTTACTTTTGTAGCAGCCAGTATTTCCAAAAAGAGTGATAAATTTTGTGCTCAAAGGTCGATTTAGAAATTCTAAAACGTGATTTCTATAAGCTTTATAGCCACCACTAAGCCTAAAAACCCTATATCCTATCATGCTAAGCACATAGCCAACAGAATTTGATCTAAGCCCACCTTTAGCGCAGTAGATACCAATAGCTGAACCAACCTTGGCTCTTTTATAAACCTCATCAATGATATTTTGTAAATTTTTGCAGATATATTTTGCACCAAGACTCTTTGCTAGGGATCTATCGCTTTTATAGAGCGTGCCTACCTTTTTATGTTCCGCATCATTTAAAGCATATAAATTTATGGCATCTTTTATGTATGAATATAAAAATTCATGTGGTGATCTTGCGTCTATTAAGATTTCAAAAGAGCTTCTTTTCTCTAGCCACTGCTCTACATCAAGCTCAAATAACGGCACTAAATGCCTTTTTTAGTTTCTCAAAAAGCGGATGAAATGGTGTGCCATTTACTCTCACATCAGAGATGGTGGTTATAAAATTTGTATCCCCACTCCACCTTGGCACAAGGTGATAATGCACGTGCTCAGCTATGCCAGCTCCTGCAGCCTTGCCTAAATTCATACCTATATTTACGCCATTAGCATAAAGCTCTTTTTTTAAAATTTCAACTCCAAGCCTTACAAATTTACTCATCTCAAACCAAGTCTGCTCATCAAGCTCTTCGATCTTGTCGGTATGCTGATTTGGTATTATCATAAAATGACCTGGAGAATACGGATATAAATTCATAATCCCAAAACAATGTTTAGCTCGAAAAAGCACACCATTTTTATCATCATCATCTGAGTTTATAACGTCACAAAAAACACAGCTATCTTTTTTAGCGCTAAAGTATTCGCTTCTCCAAGGGGCACAAAGGTGCTGCATTACTCGCCCTCCTTTATCTTTTTGACGGCATTTTTTATATCATCTTGTCTCATAAAATGCTCTCCTATCAAGAAGGCATCAACGCCTATTTTACTTAGCTCTCTAAGCTGTTCATGCTCGTAAAGCCCGCTTTCAGCGACTATTATCTTGCCATTTGGCAAAAGTGGTATTAGCTTTTCGCAAAGGCTCATATCCATCGTAAAATTATCTAAATTTCTGTGATTTATGCCTATTATATTTGCTCCTGCAAAGATAGCCTTTTTCACATCACTCGCGTCGTGAGTTTCAACCAAAACTTCAAGACCTAAATGATGAGCGTAGTCTAAAAGCTCTTTTAGCTCGTTTTGAGTTAATGCTTTTGCGATAAGCAAGATAAAGTCTGCCCCATAAACAAGAGCTTCAAGAATTTGATACTTGTCAACGATAAAGTCTTTTCTAAGGATCGGCCTTGATGCGTAGCGACGAACCTGTGTGATGTACTCGATGTCGCCTTTAAACCAATGTGGTTCAGTCAAGATACTAAAAGCATTTGCGTATGGCTCGTATTCCTGAGCGATTTTTATAGGTTCAAAATCCTCTCTTATCACGCCTTTGCTAGGGCTTGCTTTTTTAATCTCAGCTATGATTTTTATCGGCTCATTTTGACTTGCTCTAAGTGCATTTAAAACATCTCTTGGCACATATGGATTGTACGCTAGCGAGCGACCAAGCCACTCCTCAGGGAAGTCTGCTTTTCTTTTTTCAAGATCATCTTTAGTCTTTTTTATTATCTCATCAAGTATCATTTTTTAAGCCTTTTGTTTAAATTTATTATGCAGCGCTCGATTAGATGCAAGTGCTCTTTTGCCTCTTTTGAAGCCTTAAAATCAACATCTTTCATTGCATGCTGCATAATGCCCTTTGCCTTTTTGCACTCACCAAGCTTAAAATATCCCCACGCTAGCGAATCCTCATAATAAGGCGACTCAGGCGAGATGGCAAGTGCCTTTTGCACAAGCTCTATGCCTTTTCTGGGATCGATGTCATGGTCTATCAGCAAGTAGCCATAATAGTTAAAAAACATATCATTTTCTAGCTTTGGCACGCTAGCTTCAAATTTATCTAAAATTTCAGCCATTTTTTGTTCATTCAAACTATCTTTATTCATCTCGTATTCGTAAATCGCGGCTTTTGCTAAAAAATTTAAATCCCTGCTATCGTTATAAATTTTAACAGCAAGTATGTATGCGTCACCAAAATTACTAGTCGCCGCATAAAGATCCATAAGTGCCACATCGTTGTAGCTATATTTTTTTAAAATTTCAATTGCTGCTTTGTAATTTTTATCATAGATAAAAAACTGCACGATCTTATCAATATACGAAGTGTCGTGACTTAGCTCATAGAGCTCCTCAAAGAGTTCGATCACCTTTGGGAAATTTCTTTGCTGGGAGTAAATTTCAGCCAAAAGCTCGCAAGTCTTTAGCGTGCAGCCTTGTTCATCTCTAAATTTTTCAAGATATTTTGTAGCGTCTTTTATCTTATCCATGCGATTTATCAAAATATCAACAATACGGAGCAAATTTTCTTCTTCTTGCTTTAGTGAGTATGCCTCTTCAAAGTATTTTAGAGCAGTCGTTGTTTCATTTTGCATCATACAAATTGTGCCAAGCATGAGTAAATTTTGAGCATTTGGTTCTTTTGTAGCAAGCTCTTGCATTAAGCTTTTAGCCTCATTTAGCTTTGAAAGATTTACTAAATTTGCCACCTTTATACGGATAAAATCGCTGTCGTCTTTTAAGCTTTTTTCGCCTTCATTTATCAAAGCGTCTAAATTTTCATTTTTTGTAGCAAAGGCGAGTTTGATCGCCTCTTTTAAATAAGCTTTTTGATTTGTATCTTTAAAAATGTTTGAGTAAGCTTGAATGCTAGCATTCACATCTCCGCTATCTTGAAACAATAAAGCCTGCATTAGACGTAAATTTATACTTTTATTATCGTCAGCCAAAAGTAGTTGCGAGTTAAAAAATACGCTCATAAAAAATACTAAAATTTTACGCCAATGCATTCTGCTTTTAGCTCCTTTAAATTTTTTTTAAAATAATTCCAAAATGGAAAAGTCCTACATTGCTGTGGCCTTAGCTCATAAACCGAGCAGTTTTTATTTTTTTCATCAAAAAATACACAAGCAAAGCCATCTTCATAAGGCTTCTCTTTTATGCTACACCTTAGCCCAACTCTTATTAAAAACTGCTTTTCAAACTCATCTTTACTCATATGAAATGCGGTGCAAAATTTTGAAATTTCTTCTTCATTTATCCAAATGTAGCCACTCTCTCCCGTGCAACACTTACCGCCACAGCTCTCGCAAAAGCTGGCATCAAACTCATAGCTAAAGCCTTGCACTCTCACGCTAGCTCCTGATAATCAACGCTCTTTGTATCAGCTTTTTTAAAAATTTCAATCGCCTCTTTTGTATGCGAGCCATTTTCACTCATCACTAAAGGCGGCAAAATTTTTAGCTTTGAGTTTGAATTATTTCTCACCTCAAACAAGGCTAAATTTGCTGGTTTATCAGCCTTTGTATGAATAAATTTTAGGCTTACTAAATTTAGCTTAAACTCTTTTAGACACGCTACAATCTGACTAAGATCATCAGGTGCGTAGCAAAAAAATGCCCTTTTGTGAGGCTTTAAATTTATACTTATGCCTTTTATAAAGTCTTTTAAACTTAAAGAGCTTGTGTATCTACTAGCCTTTATATGCTCATCTTCGCTTTGTTTCGCACCCTCGTGATAAAATGGCGGATTTGATACGATGAGGTCAAATTTCTCACTATCTTTAAAATCTGCAAAATTAGCATTTATAATTTCTGCCTCCAAGCCGTTCTTACTGGCATTAAATTTAGAAATTTCACCATTTATTTGTAAGATATCAAGCAAGCTTAGGCTGGAATTTTTAAAGTCACGTTTAAGCAAAAGCCCAAGTATCCCGCACCCTGCGCCAACGTCTAAAATTCTGCCTGAAAAATTTTTCAAACTTGAGCTTATAAAATCATAAAGTACCAGCGTATCGCTATTGTAGCGATAGCCACTTTTTAGCTGAGCCAAGATCATCTATAAACCTTGATGATAAAGCCACGCGTGATATCTTTTACGATCACTTCGGAGCTAAAGCTGATCCTTGCAAAATCGCCAAATTCTTCTTTTATAAGCTCAGCTGCTGCCTTTGCGCGCTCTTTGCCAACGCCGTAATTTACATAGTTATTTAGTCTGCCAAGATCGTCTTTTTTGATGCTTTGAGCCACATTTGACGGGATGACAAAATTTTTCTTATCTACGATCGGAATTATCTCATAAAGGTAGTTTGAGTTAAATCTTTGCAAAAATTCGCTCACTCTATTCTTACACATCACGCTAATCTTATCTTTTGCGTCCATGTCATCACACTCAAGGCTGGAGATCAAAACTAGCTTTGTTGGCGTCTCTGGCTTAGTTGTCGCTTGCAAGATATTTTTTAAATTCACATTTTCATTTTCAAGCTCATCTTGTCTATTTAAATTTTGTTCGATATCTTTTTGAAGTTCGATGATCTTGGCATTTACCGGACTTCCTTTTACGCTAGATGAGCTAAGTTCGTTTATTTTAGAATTTAACCTCTCAATCGTCTTATTACTCTCGTTTAACTTATGTTTTGCACTCTCTAGCTCATTTTGTAAGCTTAGTAAATTTTTACCGCCACTTTTATTGCTATCAGCAAAAAGAGCTGATGTATCAGCTATCTTTTTTTGCAAAATATTTATTTGCTGACGCAAAATTTCATAATTTTGCATATCGATCTTTAGCGTCCTTTTTTGAGCTTCTAGCTCACTTTGCTTTGCTGCTAGCATTTGGCTTGTTTGCGTGAGATTATTTTCCAGCTCTTTTATTTTTTCATCTTTTAAGTTTATCTTTGCACTTAAATTTTTAAACTCGCCGTCATTTAACCCAAGCTTTTGGGTCTGCAAAGAGATAGTTTGATTTTGCTCAAACAAAGTTTTTAAAAATTTATTCGTCTTTGTATCAAGCGTCTTTAGCTCATCTCGTGCATTTTTAAGACTTTCTTCACTTAAATTTAGCTTTTTATTTAGCTCACTTAAACTTGTATTTGCATCTAAATTTTGCTTCTCTAGCTTTTTATTTATCAAATTTACCCGTTCAAGCTCTTTTTTAAGCGAGCTTATATTTTCATTTGCGAGTTTATTTTCCTGCTCGCTTTTAAGATTTTTTTCTTTTAAATCATTAAAACTTTTATGAAGTGCCGCAAGAGAGGCATTTAGTTCTAAATTTTTACCATTATAGTTTTCAACTGCCAAATCTTTTGAGTTTAAATTTTTCTTTATCTCATCAAGTTCATAAATTCTGTCTTTTAAGGCAGTCTTGCTTGACTCAAGAGCCTCCTCAAGATCAATTATCTTATTTGCCTTTTTTGAAAGCTCATCCTCCATAACGCTTTTTTGCGTCTCAAAGCCATCAGTTAGTGCATTTATCTCTTTTTCATAGCTAAATTTTTGTGTCTTAGTGTCACTCTTTGCTCGCTCAATCTCCTCTTTTAAAAGCAAAATTTCTTTTTTTTCGTTTTTATCTTTTTCATTTTGAGTATTTTCATACTCTTTTATTAGTGCGTCTTTTTGAGTCAGTGTCGTATTTAGCTCTATATTTTGCTCTTTTAAAGCTGTGTAATTTGCCTCAGCTGCCTCTTTAAATTTAGCAAAATTTGCTTCGATATCTTTTACCTTACTTTCATCGCCATTTTTTGCCTCATTTATCGCATTTTCAAGGTCTATTATCTTTTTTTCATAGGCTTTTGAGCTCTCTATCATATCAGCTTGAGCTTCATTTAGTCGTTTTGTGAGAGTTTGTATATTTTCAAAGTGTTGCGCTTCAAGCTCGCCTAGCGTCTTTTGATTTTTCTCAACTATCTCATTTTTTTCATTTTCGATATTTTTTTTCATCTCTGAAATTTTGCTTATAAAGTCTAAATTTTTCTCGCTGATATCGACATTATCAGTAGCTAAAATTTTATTTTTTTTACTTAGCTCACGAACTTGTTCTTGAAGTTCGTTTACATCATTTGATAAATTTTGATCGTTCGTTTCAGTAAAATTTTGGATATAGCTTTTTGGAGTTATATATCCGCCATATTCGTAAAGATCGTCTTTGCTGATGTATTTTTGTCTCTCTTCTTCTGGCAAATTATCAAAATTTATAGAATAAATCGTTTGATTAGTATCTTTTGGCGCTTCATCTTCTTTTGGAGATTTAAAAAACGATAGGCAAAAGCCAACTATAAAACAAAAAATAGCTAGTAAAATTTTATTTATCAAGCTTATGCCTTGCCCTTTAAAATGTCTTTTATGACGTGATGAGCGTGATTTAGAGCAACGACTATTGAGCCACCATTTTTTAGTACTATATCACCGCCCACATAAAGTCCTGGCACGCTACTTTGGTAGTTACTATCAACTATTGGAGTACCTTTTTCATCAATTTTTATCTGACATTTTTGTAAAAAATCAACCGGACTTGAGCCGCCTATTGCATAGACAACTCTGTCATAAACGCGAATTTTGCCATTTTCGTAATGCACTCTAACCTTGCCTGATTCGTTATCTATCTCTTTTATATCGTGATTTAGTCTAACTTTTATCTTACCGTGCTTTTCTAGCTCCCAAAGTGCGCTTAAATTTGTCTCATTTACGCGACTAAAATTATCTTTTCTATAAGCGATTGTGGTTTTATTGTATTGGCAAAGCTCGATCGCATACTCAACTGCTGAGTTTCCGCCACCTACAACAAGCACCTTTTCGCCGTTTGTACAGCTATCAAGATTAAAATTTACAACTGCGTTTAGTGAAGGCGGGATTTTATAATCAGGCTTATTTGGTCGTCCCATTTTGCCAATTGATATCATCACATTTTTAGCTTCATAGACGGCTTTTGAGGTAGTTACTTTAAAAATTTCTCTATCTTTTTTCACGTTCTCTACTTCAGAATTAAAAAAAGCTTCAATCTTTTCAGTATCAAGCAGCTTGTCAAAATAATCAAGCGTGCTCTCTTTCGTGCCATCCTCAAATGAAACTACACCATGTATCGTGCTATCTTGCCCTTTATACTCTTTATCTACGCGTTTATTATCTTTATAAAATTTTCTTATCGTTTGGCTGTGATTATCACCTTTTTCAAGAAGCAAAACATTGTTTAAGCCATTTCTTTTTGCCTCAACTACGCTAGCAATTCCACAGGGTCCGCCACCAACAACAATTAGATCATAAACATTTACCATCTTTTTCTCCAAATTTTATAATTTTAAGCTTTTTTAACTAGATCAGCCATCAAAAATGCAAGCTCAAGTGCCTGATCAGCATTTAGCCTTGGGTCACATTGTGTTTCATACCTTTGCTCAAGCGAACTTTCAGTGATATTTAATGCCCCACCCGTACACTCAGTCACGTCTTGGCCTGTCATCTCAAGATGTACGCCGCCAGCCCTTGTGCCCTCAGCTTTGTGAATTTCAAAAAAGCTTCTAACTTCGCTTATTATCTTGTCAAATTCTCTGGTTTTGTAGTTATTTGAGGTTTTTACGGTGTTGCCATGCATCGGATCGATACTATAAACGATATTTAACCCTTCTCGCTTTAGCTCTCTTAAAATTTTTGGTAAATTTTCGCCTATCTTATCAGCGCCCATTCTGATTATCGCATTTAGTCTACCAGCTTCATTTTCTGGATTTAGCTTATTTGCAAGCGCGACGACATCTTCAGCCTTTGCACTTGGTCCGATCTTTACGCCGATAGGATTTTTCACACCACTTAAAAAATGTACGTGAGCGTCATTTATACCACGCGTTCTTTCACCTATCCAAAGCATATGAGCCGAGCAGTCGTACCACTCACCGCTAAGACTATCAACTCTAGTTAAAGCCTCTTCATAAGGTAGTAAAAGTGCCTCGTGAGATGTATAAACCGCGGTTTGATTTATGACTGGCGTATTTGCTGAAGTGATGCCACAAGCTGCCATAAATGAAAGCGTCTTTGTTAATTCATCAGCTAGTTTTGCGTATTTCTCGCCGATCTCTGGCTTTTTAACAAAGCCCAAATTCCACTTATGCACTTGATGAAGGTCGGCCAAACCGCCTCTTGAAAAGGCTCTAAGTAAGTTCATCGTAGATGCACTTTGATAATACGCCTCGATCATGCGTTTTGGATCAGGCACTCTTGCCTTTTCGTCAAATTCAAAGCCATTTATGATGTCGCCTCTATAGCTTGGAAGCTTAACGCCATTTACCTCTTCAAAATCGCTACTTCTAGGCTTTGCAAACTGCCCTGCCACGCGGCCCACTTTGACCACTGGATAGCCACCAGCAAAGGTTAAAACTATCGCCATTTGAAGTAAAACCTTAAACATATCTCTGATGTTGTTTGCATTAAAATTTGTAAAGCTCTCAGCGCAGTCGCCACCTTGAAGCAAAAATGCCTCGCCATTGCAAACTTTTGCAAGTTCTTCTTTTAAACTTCTAGCCTCGCCAGCAAAGACCAAAGGAGGAAGCGATTTTAATTTTTCTTCGACCTCTTTAAGCTCTTTTAAATCTGGGTATTTTGGTTGTTGCAAGATATTAAATTCTCTCCAGCTATCGCGGTTCCAAGTCATTTATTTTCCTATCTTTTTTGCCTTAAATTAGACGCTGATTATATCACGGCAAACTTAAAAAATAAAAGCCATTAATGGGTTATTAAAGATATTTTGCATACAATCGCTACTTTAAATTTACCCAGAAAAAGAAAAGATTTTTTTCATGATAAAAGGCATATTTTATTCGCTTTTGGCATCTGTTTTGTTTAACTGCATCTACTACATGTCAGTACTCATGAACCCCATCAGCACGCAAGCTCTTGTTGGATACCGCATGATCTTTGCCATGCCTTTTGTCATCGCAGCCATTTTTTTGTTAAAACAGCAGCGAAATTTCAAATTTTTACTTCTAAAAATAAAGCTAAAACCTAAAATTTTACTAGTTTTACTAGCTACCTCGCTCATTGTCTCATTTCAGATGTGGCTCTATCTCTGGGCTCCAAGCAACGGATCAGCGCTAAAAGTCTCTATCGGCTACCTCATCATGCCAATAGTCATGGTCCTTTTTGGACGGATATTTTTTAAAGAGCACCTCTCTAAAACAAAGCTAGCCTCGATATTTTTTGCAGCCCTTGGCGTCTTTAGCACAGCTATACTAAGCGGCGGCATCTCGTGGGAGAGCGCTGTAGTTTTTTGCCTTTATCCAGTCTATTTTGCCATTAGAAAGTACTACAACCTTGCAAATTTCTCAAGCTTTGTTATAGAGATAATTTTTATGTTTTTATTCTCATTTTATTTTGCGCTCACAGCCGATATGAACTACGTGATGAGCCAAAATCCAAACATCTACTATCTGCTCATCTTGCTTGGTGCTATCAGCGGCATAGCCCTCATCGCCCAGATCCTCTCAAGCACGCTCGTGCCGATAAATGTACTAGGTTTGCTTACATATTTTGAGCCTATAATGATGCTTTTTGTCTCATTTGCTATCGGCGAGAGACTGGAGAAAAGCTCATACTTTTTAATGATCTGCCTAGCCATCTCGGTCACACTTTTGATGATAGATAGTATAAATTCTATAAAAGGCGACAAAAATACCAAGACTAAATGAGAGCCAAAAAGGCGTTATTCTCGCGCTTAGCGCCTTTTTTATGTGGGGGTTTTTGGCGGTTTATTTCAACCTCTTTAGTAAAGATGTCGATGCTTATGAAATTTTAGCTCATAGGGTCACTTGGTCATTTTTCTTAATGGCTGGAGTGCTTTATTTTAGTGGCAAAATTGGCGAAATTTTTGCTTTACTTAAAGATATTCGTTCGCTAAAAATCCTATTTTTGAGTGGCATATTTATCACTACAAACTGGGGCGTTTATGTCTATGCAGTTAGCAATGGCAAAATTTTGGACACAAGCTTGGGCTATTTTATAAATCCACTAATAAGCATGCTCCTTGGTGTTATCATCTTTAAAGAAAGGCTAAATAAAAGCGGAATTTTAGCCATTTGCATAGTCGTTTTAGCCATTAGCATACAAATTTATGCCCAAGGCGGATTGCCATTAGTTTCCATTATCTTGCCACTTTCATTTGGATTTTACGCAGCAGTTAGAAAGATGGCAAAGATTAGCGCATTTAACGGGCTTTTTATAGAGACATTTTTTATGTTCCCATTTGCACTTGCCTACGTTTTTTACATAGCATTTTTGGGCAAAAGCCACTTTGGACTAAACGAAGACTCGATTTTAATGATCGCTTCAAGCATCGTAACTATCGTGCCGCTTGTCGCTTTTAACGCAGCGGCAACAAGGATAAATTTAACAACGATTGGCTACTTGCAATACATCTCGCCGACCATCGCGATCCTTTGTGCGGTCTTCATTTACGGCGAAAATTTAGACGGCTACAAGGTCATCTCGTTTTGTATGATCTGGCTGGCACTTGCGATAATTAGCATAGATAAATTTAGAAAAAGGAGTAAAAATGAATAATGTGACGATTTATTTGCTACTTGCGTTTTTTGCAGCGCTTATTTTATATTTTCAGATACAAAAACTAACTAGAAAGCTCGACGAAGAGGGGGCGGTGCCAGCCTATCAAAAGGCCACACAAGAGGTTTTAGAAAATTTAAGCAATGCTGAAAAATATCCAAAATTTTGCAATGTAATATTTAAAAAAATAAACGCCTTAAGGCAAGATATTTTATTTGAAGATGCGTTAAATAGTGAGTCTGAAAAAGATAAAGCATTAGATGCCTTAGAGCAAATAAGAGAAAAACTGGAAACTTTATCAAAGCAAGAGAATTTAAGCTGGGAGAGTGAGCTCTTTGCGATCTTGGACGAGCTTGATGGCTTTGTAAGGGCAAATTTCAAAAACGGCGAAGATAGAGCCGAAGAGCTAAGAGAGGAGCTAAAGAGAGAATTTGATGAGTTGTGATGATTTTTGCTTAAATAGAATTATTTTTAAAAAGTTTTAAGACACAAATATAAAAAATCAATTGTACTATAATGCAAAAAATTTTATAAGGAAAAGCATGGAAGCCGATATCAAGAATATCTTAAAAATACTTGATAAAAAATTAAAAATCCCAAGCTATCAACGTCCGTATACATGGAGTACTAAATCGGCTCTTGAGCTTTTTAATGATATTTTTAAAGAATACGAAAATAACAAAAACGAGTACCATATAGGCTCTGTTATATTGCATCAAGAAGCTGAAAATTATAATATTGTCGATGGGCAACAAAGACTTACTACGCTTACAATACTACTAAAATTACTAGGAAAAGAAAATTTGAATTTATTGAAGCAAACTTTTAACCCTCTCTCTTATAACAGTATTACAAACAATCATAAAATTTTAAAGCAAAGAGTGGAGCTATTAAGCGATGACGCAAAGGTAAAATTTAAAAATTTTATCTTAAAAAAATGTACCATGGTTGAAATCGTTGTAGATAATCAACCAGATGCATTTAACTACTTTGACTCTCAAAACACCAGAGGTAAAGCATTGGAGGTGCACGATCTACTAAAAGCGTATCATCTAAGGCACATGGCTGATACCGACGAGAATAAAAAAGTACAGATAATATCAGCTTGGGAAAACGAAAATAGCAATGATATAAAAGAAATTTTTAGCGATTTTTTGTTTCCTATTATTAGATGGCAGCGAGGTGAGTGTGGACTGGGCTACTCTAAAGACCACATAGATACTTTTAAGGGCGTAGATTGTGCATCGTCTTATAATGTAACGAGATACAACAAAGCAGCGATAAAGTTTTTAGAAAAAAGTGATAATTTTGCCTATTTTTTTAATTCACAAAAAAGTAGTAAATTTTTACTCACACAAGATTTATTAAGCGGAGAGTATTTTTTCAACTACACGGCTCACTATCTCGATCTTTGCCGTAAAGTAGATAACCTTATAAGGGGCAAATATAATGATAAGCTCACGCCTAGATATAAAACAGGCGACAAATATACGGTAAGACTTTTTACATGTCTAATAATAGCCTTTGTTGATAGATTTGGCTTTGATGAGCTTAGCAAAAATGTTTGCGCATTTTTTTATAGATACGTTTATACTTTGCGATTAGTAAAACAATCCGTATACCTAGAAAGTATCAACAAGTATGCTTTGGGCAATCAAGATGAAAATAATGGGCTAAATTTGTTTGAAAAAATATCCCATATGAGATCTCCTGATGAAATTTACGGCATTACGCTAGAAAGTATTGTCCTACGTAATGTTGTTGTTGGCAAAGAAGAAGGTGCAGGTTATGATGGAATAATGAAAGAAATGGGGATAAAAGAATGAAAAAAATTAACAGTTTAGAAGTAAAAGAAATTTTTAACAGTAAATACATTATACCGATATACCAAAGAAATTACGCTTGGGAAAGCAAACAAATAGAGGCACTTTTAGATGACATTAAAAACTATAAGGGTGTAGGTTATTTTATAGGAAGTTTGGTAGTAAGAGAAAAAGACGGCTTTTTTGAGGTCATAGACGGACAACAAAGACTCACGACTCTATTTTTGATACTAAAATACCTTGAATCTAAACAAGATATAGAATATACAGAAGATAAACTTAAATTTGAAGCCAGAGAAAAGTCAAATGTAACACTATCAAAAATTTGTAAAGATGTAAATTTAGAGGACTTGCCTTCTGCCGAAATAGCAAGTGGATTTAGCGTCATAAGGCAATATTTGGAAAAAAATCAGAATTTTGATAAAAATAAAATTTTAAACGCTAGAATTTTACGTGTGCCAGTTCCAGACGATACCGATCTAAATCATTTTTTTGAGATAATGAACACAAGAGGCGAGCAGCTCGAGGCTCATCAGATTGCAAAGGCAAATATTTTAAATGCGCTACAAAATGATAGCGATAAAAAGATCGCGGCTTTAGTCTGGGATGCTTGCGCAGATATGGATAGATATGTGCAGATGGGTTTTTCAACAGATATAAGAAAAGAAATATTTGGAGGAAATTGGGAGAAAGTTTGTGTTAGCCAGAGCGAGCTTTTTGGCATTTCATTAAACGACGAAGAAGAAAATAGCGAATCAAAAAGTCTAGATGAAATTTTAAAGCTAAATTTAAGCGCAAATAAAGCAGCGGAAGATAAGGATGAAAATATAAGATTTTCATCTATAATAAATTTCCCGAATTTTCTTTTGCAAGTAAATGCCGCCATAGACAATATAAGCACAGAGATAAGCACAAATGAACTACTTGATGATAAAAATTTGATTAAAAACTTACCAAAGCACTGGGGCGATAATGAAAAAGCCAAAAATTTTATCTACAATCTCTTAAAATTTAGATTCTTGTTTGATAAATTTATCATAAAAACTGACAATAACGACAAAAAAGACGGCGAAAAATGGTCTCTAAAAATGCTTAAAAAGTACTCCAATAACGGCAAAGATACCTTTGGCTACGTCGATACTTTTAGCGATAATAGACTGATTACAATTTTACAGTCTTGTTTACGTATAACATATACCTCGCCGCGTGCGATGGAGTGGATATATTCGCTACTTAAATCGCTTGCAAATAATGAATCAGTAAGTGGCATACAAGAGTTTTTGGAAAAATATGCAATAGGAAAAGTGTCTGAAGCCTTAAAGAACAGTAGCTCTTACCCAACATGCGAGAGGATTGTTTTTTCTTATCTTGACTATGTTTTGTATAGAGATTGTGTACTTGACAACAAAAACAATGAAATAAAGTTAAAACTACAATCTGCTTTTGATAAAATTAAAAATAAAAATTTGAAAACTTTACAAGAGTGGGAATTCGGCTTTAGAAGCTCGGTAGAGCATTTTTATCCGCAGCATCCTTCTGCGGGCAGTATAGAGCCTATAGAGAACAAAGACATACTGAACTCTTTTGGAAATCTAGCGCTTATAACTACTTCCGGTAACTCTAAATTTTCAAATCTAGCTCCATCCGCCAAGCTTAATACCTATCCAAGCATCATAACTCAAAGCTTAAAGTTAATTCTAATGTCAGAGTGCATAAAAGGTGGTAATTTGGATGAATATAAACAAGCAATTGGCAAACATGGCGAAGAGATGTTGGGTATTTTGCGCAAAAGCTAGATGATATAAAATGAAAACATATAGGAGATCAAAAAATATTTAATCTTACACCTAAAAAATATCAAATATTTTAAAGTTTCGCCTTTATAGCCATTATCCTCTTGTATGAAGCGTCAATTCGCTCTTTGCTGATCTTTTTCTCGTTTACTGCATCGACTATGATCTGAGTGACTAGATCGGCTGTTCTTTGGTTGTTTATCTTAAACTCGCTAAAAAGTAAGATATCGCCACCAGCGTTTATAAATTTCACCACTTTTTGCGCCAAAGCTTCGTCGCCAACGCCTTTCATCAGCATATCATCGCTGATAACCACACCATTAAATTTAAGCTCATTTCGCAAGAGATCGGTTATTATTTTTTTAGAAAGTGTGGCTGGATTGTCCTCGTCGATGCCTTTTACAAAAAGGTGTCCGACCATGATGATCTGCGCTCTACCAGTACTTATGGCGTCTTTATATGGCAAAAGTGCATCTTTACTTAGCGTGACTTCGCTCTTGTTTTTATGCGAGTCCTCTTTTGAGCTACCATGCCCTGGAAAGTGCTTAAGCGTCGTTAGGATGCCCTGCTCTTTAAATGCGTCCATAAAAGCATCAGCATAGATCACCACCTTGCTTGCATACTCGCTAAACGCTCTTTGCTTAGCGGCGATGATCGGTGAGTTTTCATCGTGCAGATCAACCACTGGGGCGAAATTTAAATTTATGCCGCACTCTTTTAAATTTATAGCCATTTTTGAGTAGAGATCGTATGCGCTTTTGATATCAAGCGTGCTTGCGACCTCGTATGCGCTAGGATATGGACCATCAAAGCTCTTATCCTTCATGCGGCTAACATTGCCGCCCTCTTCGTCGATAGCGATGAAAATTTTAGGGCTTTTCTCTTTGATCACCTTTATGCTAGCTTTTAGCTGAGCTTTGCTAGTCACGTTTCTACCAAGTAGCATCACACCGCCAAACCTCTCATATCCAGCGTCGCTTAACATCGCACGAAACGCAGCGTCTTTTGTGCTAGCTCCGTTAAAGCCAACCATTATCATCTGCGAGACCTTGGCTCTTAGGCTCACCTCAGCACCGTTTAACCCCAGAGTAAAAATAGCCATAAAAAGTATAAATTTAAAAGCTCTCATCTTCTTCCCAAAAGCGATTTTACGCTCTCAAAAACATCTTTGCCATTTAGCATATTTTCAACCTCGCTTGCGATTGGCACATATATGCTCTTTTCTTTAGCAATCTTGCTAATAGCTCTTGCAGTATCCACGCCCTCGGCCACCTCGCCAAGCTCATTTAAAATTTTCTCTAGTCTCTCGTGCCTTGCGATGCCAAGACCTACGCGGTAGTTGCGTGAAAGTATCGATGAGGCAGTTAAAAACAGATCCCCTGCACCGCTTAGTCCCATAAATGTCTCATCTTTTGCGCCAAAAAATTTACCAAATCTAGCCATCTCTACAAGCCCACGCGAAATGAGGCTCGCCCTTGCGTTATTACCAAGACCAAGTCCGTCACAGATACCACCAGCTATGGCGATCACGTTTTTATAGGCTCCACACACCTCAGCGCCGATCACATCATCAGAAGTGTATGCTTTCATATAGCTTGGGAAAAATGAGGCAAATTTTAAAGCTAAATTTTCATTTTTAGAATTTACCACCAAAGCGCAAGGAAGCTTCTGCATGATCTCTTTTGCAAAGGTCGGTCCTGAGAGAAAAGCCAAATTTTCTCTATCAACAAAGTCTTCATAAATTTCATTTAAAAATTTAAGATTTGCCGTGTCTATACCCTTGCTAGCGACTAATATCTTTTGGCCTTTGTTTTTGTAGTTTTGCTTTAGCCATAAATTTGTAGCTTGCGTTGGGATAGTGCAGACTAGGTATTCGCACTCCAAAGCTTCATCCAAGCTTACAAAATTTGGCATCTCTCTTGGCGTTCTTGAGCTGACGACACACTCGTTATTCTCACTAAATGCGTGAAACAGCGCACTGCCCCACTTGCCAGCTCCGATGACTGCTATGCTCATTTTAGCCCTTTTTTAGCCTATTTTGGCCTTTAAAAGCTCATTGACCTTGCCTGGGTTAAAGGCACCCTTGCCCTCTTTCATCACCTGACCGACAAAGAAGCCAAACATCTTATCTTTGCCGTTTTTATACTCTTCGACTTTGTCGGCGTTTGCAGCTAAAATTTGATCTATGATCGCGATGATCGCTGAGTCGTCACTCACTTGTTTTAAGCCAAGCTTTTCGATGACGCTATCTACGTCCACGTCATTTTCCATTAGATAGTCTAGCACCTCTTTTGCAGCCTTGCCGCTTATCGTTCCGTCTTCTATGCGTTTTAGTAAATTTATCATTTTAGCACTATTAACTGGGCTAGTCTCGATCGTTACGCCGTTATTTAAGCGACCAAGAAGCTCGACTATGAGCCATGTAGTAGCAAGCTTTGGCTGAATTCCGGCAGCAATTAGTTCTTCAAAATATCTAGCCATCTCGACGCTTTGAGTTAAATTTAAAGCATCACTCTCTTTTACACCTAGCTCACTAACATATCTTGCCACCTTTTGCTCGGCAAGCTCTGGAATTTTTATCGCTTCATTATACATATCTTCTGAGATCTCAACTGGCAGTAAATCAGGGTCAGGAAAATACCTATACTCCGCACTATCCTCTTTGCCACGCATAGATCTTGTCACTAAATTTGTCGTGTCAAACAACCTTGTCTCTTGATAGACTTCTTGGTCGTATTTGCCATCTTCCCAAGCTGCGCTTTGGCGCTCCACTTCGTAATCGATCGCCTTTTGGATAAATTTAAATGAGTTTAGATTTTTTATCTCAACCCTTGTGTAAAGCTTAGTGTCGCCTTTTGGACGAATAGAGACATTTGCGTCGCAGCGAAAGCTACCTTCTTGCATATTTGCGTCGCTGATGTTTAAAAAGCGAAGGATTGAGTGTAGTTTTTTAAGATAAGCCACCGCCTCATCACTGCTTCTAAGATCTGGTTCGCTAACTATCTCAAGAAGTGGCGTGCCAGCTCTATTTAAATCAACTAAGCTCTCCTTTTCTTCGTGGATGTTCTTGCCAGCGTCCTCTTCAAGATGCGCTCTAGTTACACCTATGCGTTTTTTAGTGCCATTTACGTCGATTATTAGCTCGCCGCCTTCTACGATAGGTATCTCAAACTGAGAAATTTGATATGCCTTTGGAAGGTCTGGATAGAAGTAGTTTTTTCTATTAAAGACTGATTTTTTATTGATCTTAGCATTTATCGCTGTGCCAAAACTGATAGCCTTTTTTACAGCCTCTTTGTTTAGCACAGGTAGCGCTCCAGGCAAAGCTAGGCAGGTCGGACAAACGTGAGTGTTTGCCTCGTCACCGAAGCTAGTTGAGCAAGAGCAGAAAATTTTAGTTTTTGTATTAAGCTGAGTGTGAACTTCTAAACCGATAACGACTTCAAACATATTTTTACCTTTAAATTTATACAAATTTTTAAGGCGTATTTTAGCGATACTTTCTTTTAAAATATCTAAAAATGAGCGCTTTGACTGGAAAAATAAAGAATGTGATTTAAAAATTTAAATAGTTTTAAAAAGGAAAAGCCATATAAAAATATGGCTTTAAATTTTAATGCTCGTGCTCACTAATAGCAACGGCACCAGCTAGATAAACGTAAGTTAGCATCATAAAGATAAATGTTTGCAAAACAGCCATAAGCGTTAGAAGCGCAAAAGCTGGAAGCGGAGCAAACCAAGGTGCAAGTGTAAGCATCGCTAGCAAGAATAGATCGTCACCCTTGATATTACCAAAAAGACGAAATGATAGCGAAACTACACGTGAAAGATGCGAGATGACTTCGACTGGAAACATAATAGGAGCTAGAAATTTATTCGGCCCCATAAAGTGCCCAAAGTATTTGAAAAATCCATTTTCTCTAATGCCCTCAAAGTTGTAATAAACAAATACAACTAAAGCCAAAACTAGAGTTAAATTTAGACTTGATGTTGGTGACTCAAATCCAGGAATAATACCTACAACATTTGAAAAAAATACGATAAAACCGATAGTTGCAACAAGTGGAAGATATTTCCTTGCTAGTTTTTCACTGCCTAAAGTATCTCTTCCCATCGATATAACGCCCTCCAAATAAGCTTCAACTATATTTTGAAGACCTCTTGGTACAAGCTGCATCTTACTCCTTGCTATATAAGCAACTACGATAACAATCAAAGCTACAAGCAGAAAGTGAAATGCATAGATAAAGGCGTGGGAGCTATTTAGGAAATTTGAAAATAAAAACAAATCTTTCATTAATTTACCTTGGATTTAGAATTTTGCGTGATTGTAACAAAATTATTGTTAAAACATTTTTAATTTTAAACTCTGAAATAATCGAAAACCAATTTACAAATAGTCACTGCAACTACCACTAGAAACATTGTTCTAATAAATTTTACCTCTTTTTTAATGACAAGATTTGATCCAAAATATGCGCCTAAAATTTGACCAACTGCCATCAAAAGTCCAACAGCCCAAAGCATCTGTCCGCCAGCTATAAAAATGCCAAGAGCAACGATATTGCTAGTAAAATTTAAGAGTTTCGTATGAGCGACAGCTTTTTTTAAATTTAGCCCAATTAGTGCCACTATCGCAAATGTCCAAAAAGAGCCTGTTCCTGGACCAAAAAAACCATCATAAAAGCCAAGTATCAGCCCAAAAACTACATAAAATAGCTTCTCATTCATCTTTGCAGCTCTATCATTTTCGCCGACTTTTGGCATAAAAAGCGTGTAGATAAAAATAGCAATCAGTAAAAATGGGATAATTATCTTTAAAAAATTTGTATTTAAAAATAGGATAACCACCGCTCCGATGATAGCTCCAATGAAAGTAAAAACGATACCTACAAAGCACTCTTTATAATTAATTAATCCCCGTTTTGTGAAATTTAGAGTCGCTGTAAAGCTACCAAAAACTCCTTGGAGCTTATTTGTACCAAGTGCAAGGTGTGGCGGCACACCCATCGCCATAATAGCTGGAAGCGTTATAAGCCCACCTCCACCAGCGATAGAATCGATAAAACCACCTAAAAACGCAGCTACAAAAAAAACGACATAGCTAAGTAGATCAAATTCCATTTTTTGCTCTTTTGATAATTGAAATAAAAGCAGATTGTAATTTATTTGTACTTATCTTTTTGTAAAATTTTTATATTTGAAATGAGAGATTTTTAAAATTTATAAATTTTAACGAGCCTTTAGATCTAGCTCAAAGACTCGTTTATTAAAGTGATTACTTAATAACGCCACAAAGCATTCTAGCGCCACCGCCGCCAAGTGCTTTTGGGTTGTCGCTGTGGTTGTCGCCACCAACATGAACCATTAGTGAGTGACCTTTTAGCTCGTCAAGACTTTTTATCTTTGGGGCTAGCACTGGATAGTTCGCATTGCCCTCAGCATCTACGTAAAGTGCTGGCAAATCGCCTTTGTGGCCCTTGTCGTCCCATGCAAAAGAGTGCATCTTTGTGCCAGCTGGATCCCAGTGACCGCCTGCTTTCATGCCAAGGCCTTTTTCAGTCGCACCACAGTCAGCATTTTCATGGATGTGAAAGCCGTGTAGTCCTGCAGTAAGTCCCTTTAAATTTGGAAAAAATGCAACGCCGTAGTTTGTCTTAACAGCTACTACTTCGCCGACACTCTTATCGCCCTTCTCGCTTAGCTCATTAACAGGTATAACTAGATGCTCTCCAGCTTTCGCATCAAAGTGATGACCTTCGTGAGCAAAAAGCAAAGTTCCCAAAACTGCACTTAGTAAAACGATTTTTTTCATACAAGCTCCTTGTGGATAAAATTGTACGGCAAGTCTACCCTAAATTTAAAAATTTAGCAATAATTTTTATTGATTAAGATTTTTTATGATAGTTTCTAACTCTTTACTCTGCCCTATTCTATAAAGCGCAAAGTCGTATTTTATCGGATCAAACTCATCAAATTCTCTAAGTTTTTTTGTAAGATCCATGACTGCTTTGAAATCGTAGCTCTTTCTGTTTATAAGTCCTAAATTTAAAGAAACTCTATGCGTATGAACATCAAGCGGCATCAAAAGTTTATCTTTTGGTAAATTTTTAAATAGCCCAAGGTCGATGTCGCTATCTCTAACCATCCAGCGAAGATACATGTTATAGCGTTTATATGGGCTTTGTGGCTCCCTCTCAAAACTCTTACCAAAGAAAAACTCATATCCATCCGAGCGGTAAGAATTTAGCTTATATATAAATTTTATAAGCTCATTTACGCCCTCTATCATCTCGCCATTTTTTGCAAGACCTTGGCGTAAAATTTTCTCTATGTCACCCTCTTTTTTAAGGCGTGAGAGAGTGATAAAAATTTCTCTCACATCATTTTCATTTTGAAAGCGGTATTTGAAATTTGATAAATTTTTCTTGATATTTTGCTCGCTCTCATCAAGCAAACCAAAATCAAGCGAATTTAGAAATTTTACTATCATTTTTGCGTTACCATAAGCAAATAACGCACAAATGAGCGCTATGTTTGGCTCTTTAAATTTAGTGGCTACTTGAAGTGGATCTGGGGCTTCAAATAGCCCCAAATTTGTATTTTTACTAAGTACGTGCGAGTCTAAAAGGCTCTTTAGCTCGCTCATTGTTTTAGTGAAAGAAGCGTGTCAAGCATCTGATCAACGGTCGTGATGATCTTTGCAGCTGCGCCGTAACTAGCTTGAAAGCGGATCAAATTTGTAAGCTCTTCATTGGTATCTACGCCACTTGTTGATTGAAATTCCTCTTCAGCTGTCTTTTGCAAAGACGTATTTGTATCGTGGATCGTATTATTCGCCTCTGTATCACTCGCCATGTCAGTCGTAAGATAGCGGTAATATCCCTCGATCGTCTCATCTCTATCAAGCGCTATACCACTTGAGTAAAAGGTCTGCTTTTGATACTGAAGCTGGATCATTTTATTTGCAACTTCATTATTTCCGATAACTGGCTTTGAGTAGGCACGAAGCTTTGTGTGGTCTTGGGTAAAATTTTGATTTATGCCGATACTATTTGAGTCAGTACCTGAAAAAAATCTATTTATGCCAACAGCACCTGGGAAATTTGTACCGTGATCGACTATTGATATGCTATAAAGCCCTTGAGCTTGTTTTGGAATGAGAGAAAATGTGCCTTTTTTAGTATTTTTATCATAAAAATATGACGCCTCAAAAAAGTCATCAACGTCATTTAGCATATTATTGTCTTTATTGTCATCTGAGTTTGAGTTAAAGTCTTTGACGATAGAGTTGCCATATCTTGTATCATTCATCGTCGTCGTGCCATTTACATTTATAGTTTTTCTGGCCACGACATTACCTTTGTTATCATAAACAATAGCTTCAAAACTTCCGTTTCTTATACTATTATCATGATTCATCAGCGTCTTATCGCCTTCTAAATAACTTATCGGATCTGAGTTAGAAATTTCAACTGCGGATTCGGCATAGATATTATTTGTACTTGTTATCAAGGTTTTACTAAATGTATTTAAATTATCAATGTATTTTTGGATCGTTCCGTCGCTAAATTTATCATTATCTGGCTCGTAGTTTCTACCCCTAAGATCAAGTGCAGCTCCGATTTTACCACCTGTAATCTTTTCTTCCATTGGGATTCTTCTGCCATCTTCTCTTTCATAATAAATTTTTGTATATCGTCCACTTTCAGTTGAACTCATAGAAATTTCATGAAAATTTACACCATCAACGACACTTACGCCACCAATGTTTAGATTGTAGTATTTTCCTTGATCTGTTATTCCTGTATCTACCCTAGAATTGCTCTTTAGATCACTTTTATAAACTGCTGTATTTACCAGCTTTGACATAGCAAGTTCAAGCTCATCACGTTTATCACGAAGATCATTTGCATTTATTTTTATACCAGCGTCCGCACCTGATTCTATTCTTTGGATTTGCTTATTAATATTTGCTATTTGTCTGCCTAGCGAATTTATCTCATTTATATTTATTTTTATCGTTTCATCAATCTTTTCATGCATATCATAAAGCATCTTTGACGAGCGGTTAATACTTGCAGTTAATACACTTGCTTTATTTATCAAATTTACTTTCTGAGCACCAGCATTAGGGTTTGAAGCAAAGTTATTCCACGCGGAAAAATACTCCTGGATATCCTTCACCATTCCATTATCTTTTAGATCAGGAAAATATTTTGTAGCTTCTTGCAAAATTCTTTGTTTATAGGCTGTATTTTCTAAATTTGACGATGAGTATTTTAGTCTTGAGTAGGCAAACTCATCATGAAGCCTTGTTATAGTATCTACTTGTGTGCCTGTGCCAACTCCACCAGGGACTGTATTCATCGCTGGAGATGCAGATTGGACAACACGCTGCCTCGTATAGTAGTTGCTATCAGCGTTTGCGATATTATTTCCGGTTGTACTTATTTGAAGCTGGGCTGCATTTAGTCCTGAAACACCCGTGCCTAATGACATAAAAATATTAGCCATTTTTTAAACCCTTGATTTATAAAAATTATTATCTATGCTGTTTCCATCTTGGCCGTATTCACTTGCTTTAGTGCCAAAAATTTTTTCATTAAGTGAGTCAAAAAATTCTTTAACGGCAACAACATGTCTTGCATATTCTTTATTGACTTTATGTAAATTTTCAAGCTTTGAACGCATAAGTACAAGCTTTGACTTCACTTCATCATCTAAAACACTAGCAAGTGTAGTCGTACCGCTCTCTTTTGATACCTTTAAAAGCTCTTTATCTAGTGCTCTTTTTGTATCTTCAAATGCACGAACTAAGGCATTTTTTTTCTTTACACTCTCATCAACACTTGAGTGCTTAGCTTCTTTTATATTTGCGATATCTTGTATGGTTAAATTTATGAGCTCATCAAGCTCGCCTATAGCCTCGTCCAAAAGCTTTTTTATCATTTAAATTCCTTAATTACAGCAACGCATCAGCCACAGCCCTAGCCGTTTTTGAGATATCAACCTGATAAGTACCATTTTCTATGGCATCAGCTATCTCTTTTAGCTTTGCGTTTTCGTTTGTTCTTACTTCTTTACTCTGAGTTTCGACCTTGGCATCGCTATTTTTATTTAGCGTATTTGCCTGAAAATTTGGTCTTTGATTTAAAGGCCTTATCATATTCATACCTCTTAAAATAAAATGTTTATATCACTACATCGGCAGAATATAAATTTACTTAAGAGTCTCTCTTTAAAAAATCGTACAAAAGTTCTGAAAAACCAAGATTTCCGCTCAATGCTTTACTCATTGCATCGTTATACATTGACCTATAAATATCACTACCAGCAGCCTTTGGATATAGCGAGTTGTGCTCGTCTTCTTTTAAAGCAATATCAAGCACAGCCTTTACCATATATGCCTCAAACGCATCAGTTTGCTCTTTTAAAAGTGCATCTTGTTTGGCATTTGCGTTTTTTATCTTATTTGCCGAAATTTCATTGTATGAATTTAGCGCCAAGGTGTTATCTATTTGCATTATATTATCTCCAGATCGACTTGTATCGCACCAACTCGCTTTAAATTTTCAAGTATCGATATGATATCACTTGGTGTTGCCCCAAGCTTGTTTAGCGCTCTTGTTACATTTGCAACGGTTGTTTTTTCGCCTGAAATTTTAAGTAAATTTTGACTAGGCGCAACAGATGTGTCGCTTCCTATATTTACATCATTTTGTGCTGCTTCATCGTAGCTATTTGGCTCTATTTTTATTGTGATTGCACCATGCGTTAAGACAACTGGGCTAACTACGGCATTTATGCCACTTACTATCGTGCCAGTTCTCTCATCAACTACTATCTTCTCATCTGGCTTATACTCTACATCAAGATCAAGCACAGCGCTTGCAAGCTCGATAATGCTAACATCATCTGGCTTTTTAACGATAACCGTTCTTGGATCGATCGCCTTTGCGGCATCATCAGAGATATTTGCATTTATAGCATTTTGGATATCAAGAGCGGTTTTAAAATTTGTATCTTTTAGGCTTAGTCTTATGCTATCTTGATTGTAAATATCATAAGTCACTTCTCGCTCAACTAAAGCACCATTTAGGATAGAGCCAACGGTTGGGTGGTTGCCACCTGATCTACCCATGCTTTTTCCGCCGATACTTAAAGCACCTTGAGCCAAAGCGTAAATATCACCATCAACGCCTTTTAGTGGCGTCATGAGAAGCGTACCACCTTGCAAGCTTTTTGCATCACCGATAGATGAGATCACGACATCAAGCTTATCGCCATGCCTTGCAAACGCAGGAAGCTTGGCTGTCACCATAACAGCAGCTGCGTTTTTTGACTTGATATCATCTGGATTTATCTTTACGTTTACACCTTGAAGCATGTTCGATAAAGACTGGATCGTAAATTTTGACGTCGAGCCGTCACCTGTGCCATTTAGCCCAACGACAAGGCCGTAACCTATTAGCTGGTTATCCCTTACGCCAACTATGCTTGCAAGCTCTTTTATCTGCGTAGCAAAAGCTGAAGTAGCTATCACTGAAGCTGCTACAAAAGATAAAAATTTTTTCATATTTTTTCCTAAAATTTAGCTATTTTAGGTTTTTAAAGCAAAAGATGTTCCAAATTTTTATAAACTATTGGAAGTAAGAGAGCGAAGTAGCTCCAAATTTTTTAAATTTTACAAGTTTATATGTAGAAATTTCATCGCTAAATTTAAAGTCGCTGTTGTGCTCAAAAACTATCATATAAATTTTCTCTTTTTTTAGCTGTGAGATTAAATTTAGAAGTTTTTTGTAGATATCGTCAAAACCAGCTCTTATGTCAAATGGCGGGTCAAGGTAGAGCAAGACCTTGCCATTTTGAGAATTTATAAGATCAGGCAAGACAGAAAAGGTATCGCCATTTATCGCTTTTAAATTTGAGCATTCTAGGCTTGCAAGGTTGCTTTGCGTGATCTTAAAAGCAGCTCTATCTTTTTCGATAGCGATAGCTTCACGCGCTCCATTGCTAACGGCCTCACATGCCATTACACCGCTTCCACCAAAGCCCTCTATAAATGTAAGCGAGTAAATTTCATCTCTAATGACGTTAAAAAAGGACTCTTTTACGATACTTTTTGTGCTTCTAGTCGTGCTTAGACTTGGAAGTTCAAGCCTTTTGCCTTTAAATTTACCACTTGAAATTTTAGTGTAAAGCTTCACTGATTTGCCCTTAGAATTTCAAGAAGATCAGCTTTAAATTTATCTATCAAAAGTGAAATTTTCTCTTCTGAGCTCTTTTCATTTTTAGCTTCATTTAGCTCATTTGCTTTTGAAATTTGCATAGCTGAGTAAAATTCTTCAAGCGTATCAAGAAGTGTCGTCTTGGTAAAAGGATGAGAAAGATGAGCATTTTTACCTATTATAAATAGCGGTTTTTTTGTCGCGATCTCGCGGTCACTCACTACAAAATCACAATCCTTATGATGAGCAGCCAAATTTCCACAAAAAAGCAGCAGTGTCTTTTGAAGTAAAATACACTCGCACTCAAATGAAATTTTCATATCTCTTCCTATAAATTTTTGCTCGATTTTAGCCTAAATAATCAAAAATTTGTATAAACACTAAAGGATTTTAAAATTTTACCGATGTAGAAGCTAACGTAAGTTTTAAGGAGTAAAACTATGGAAATCTTTAAGGTAGCAGCAAATCAGGTACTAGATACGAGCATGAGCACATCCGCTCAACGACAAATAGACAGCAGACCTATTGAGCATTCTGATATAAAATTAAATGCTGATAAAAACAATGAAACAAAAGACATTAACGAGCTAGACGGACTTAGCAACGAAGAGCTTGCCAAAAGAACAAGAGAGGTCACTGACAGACTAAACTATCAAATGCAGCAGCTCGATACTAATGTAAGATTTGCTTACAACGAGAAGCTAAATTTAATGGTCGTGCAAGTAAAAGATGCTAAAACTGGCGAAGAGATAACACAACTTCCAAGCAAAGAAGCTATAAGAATAAGCGAGTATTTCAAAGAAAGTATCGGAATACTTTTTGACAAGGAGAGTTAAAAATGGCAGTAGGTAACGTAACAAATTTAGGCATCGGTACAAAAAATAGTGGTCTAAATGACGATCTTATCAAGAAATTAAAAGAAGCAGATGAAGCAGGACAGATCAAGCCTTTAACAAAAAGGCTAGAAAGAAATGACCTAAAGCAAAAAGACCTTGCAGCGCTAAAAACTCTAGTTAGCAACGTAAACGTAAGTGGCAAAACACTTGGCGGAGAGGCACTTTATCTAAAAAGAACTACAAATAACGCTGGCAAAAGCGTAACAGCCTCAGCGGCAAATGGCGTTAGCGTGCAAAATTTTAGTATCGATGTGCAAAAACTTGCTCAAAAAGATACATTTCAAAGTTCAAATTTCAAAAACGCTTCAAGCTTAGTAGGTGCGACAAATAATGGCTCTTTTGATGTTGAAATCGATGGACAAAAATTTTCTATTAGCGTAACTAGATCAACCACATATCAAGATATTGTAGACAAGATAAATGATATCAGTGGCGGTAAATTACAAGCTAGAATTTTAAATGTTGGCGGAGATAAGCCAAATCAAATCATGCTTCAATCAGGCAACACTGGTGCAACACAGACTATTAAATTTTCAAATGATACGGCTGGTGTTTTAGATAAGCTTGGCTGGGATAGTACGCAGTTTCAAGATAAAGATGCAAATGGCACTCTACTAACAAATCCTGATGGCACACCAAAGATGACATCAAATTTTGAAAAAAATAGAATTTTAAAGGCACAAGATGCGGAATTTACATATAACGGAGTAAATGTAAAAAGAAGCAAAAACACCTTCAACGACTTAAGGCCGGGAATTTCTATTACATTAAATGAAACTGGTAAAACAAACGTAAGCGTCTCTCAAGATACAAAAGAAGTAATAAAAGCGGTTGAAGAATTTATCAAAGACTACAACCTAATGACCATGAACCTTGGTATAGCTACAAAATATGACGAGGAAAAAGGAGCTGGCACTTTCCAAGGCGTTAGCGAAATTTCAAGCTTAAGATCAAACATTGGTCGTCTTGTAAATGGACAAGATAGCGAAGGCAAAGCATTAAGCAAATATGGCATAGTACCTGATAAAGACGGACAGCTTCAGCTTGATCTAAATAAGCTAAATGCAGCTCTTAGCAAAGATCCTGAAGAGATTCAGAAATTTTTCATGGGATCAAGCAAGATCGAGCCAATAAGTTATATGGGTGCATCGACTGTTAGCGCTGGAGCACTAGACATAAAAGCCGGCGATCTTACGATAAACGGCAAGTCAGTTATATTCTCAACTACTGCCACAGCCACAGCCGAAGAGAACGCACTAAAACTTCAACAAGCTATAAATGACGCTGGCATAACTGGAGTTACAGCCAGTCTTGATAAAAGTGGCAAAAGAATCGTCTTAAAAAGAAGCGATGGCGAAAATATCGAGGTAAAAGGTAAAAATTCAGCCTTAACAGCTCTAGGCATGAATGAAGCTACTATAAATCCAGTAACTAAAAAGACAGATGGGCTATTTACAAAGCTAGCTAAAATGCTTGATGGTGTCGTTGGCAAAAGTGGTACGATGGTTGCTATGCAAAATCAATTAAAAGATGAAAATGAGTCGATCACAAAAAACAAAGAGAGCACACAAAAGCTTTTAGATGAGAAATACACAACAATGCAAGAGCGTTTTATCAAGTATAACGCTATCATAGCAAGTTTAGAAAATCAGTTCTCAACACTAAAATCAATGATCGATGCAGAGATAAATAGCAGAAAATAAGAGAGAAAGATGAATCAAAGTGCATATAGTGCATACGCACAGTCTAGTTTTGGGGGCATTGAGTCCCCAACTAAATTAATAGAAATGCTTTATGACGGGATTTTAAAATTTATATTTCGTACAAAAAAGGCGATAGAAGCTGGAGATATAGAGAAAAAAGTTTATTATATTAATAGGACAAACGCTATTTTTGTTGAGCTTTTAAATTCGCTTGATTATTCTCAAGGCGACGTGGCCCACTATCTTAGCGGCCTTTATACAAGACAGATGCAGCTTCTTGCTATGGCAAATATACAAAATGATATCGCAGCCTTAAATGAAGTAACCAATGTCGTAAAGCAACTATCAGAAGCATGGAGAGAGGTAACTTCAGGTGAATAGCTGGATCAATGAGTTTAAATTAGCATTGATAAATGAAGACACGAGCAAGATAGCTACTTTGTCAGAAAATTTTAGTGAAGATATGTTTACAAGCCTAGCTTCAGCACAAGAAGCACAAGCATTAATCGGCGGTGCAATAGAGCTTTTAAAAAATAAGTCTTCGCACATCCAAAATGAGCTTATAAAACTACAAAAAGCTCAAAAATACGTAACAAACTAATCAATTTTTATAAATTTAAAGGCACGGCGTTAAGCCGAGTTCTGTCTTGAGCGATCATTTATCTACGCCTGCTTTTACAAACAAGCTCTAGCGAAGGGTTTTAATATAAGACCAAAACCATCCCTTCTTGCTGCAGGTTGGGTTTATATGGCCACGCAAGTTACCAAGCGTGCCGGTGGGCTCTTACTCCGCCGTTTCACCTTTACCGCCGAAGCGGAAGTCTACTTTCTGTTACACTATCCCTTAGGTTTCCCTAGCCATCCGTTAGATGGAACCTTGTCTTATCGCAGCTCGGACTTTCCTCTTTTGCAAAAACAAAAGCGATCGCTTACCGTGCCAGAGCGAAATTATAGCGGCTTTGGCTTAAATTTCTAGTTTTTAAAACTTTAAACTTTATGTTCTTTTATTTAAAAGGTAAATTTGCAGGCAGATAGAGTGCTTTGAGTAAATATTTAGCGTATGTTTTGTTAAAAATTTATCTCAAAGTGAAATAAATTCAGCATTATTTATAGGTCGCAAATCGTACAAGTCGCCAAATTTCTCCATTATCTCGTGCGTAGCCTCCACAAAAGGCTCGCAGCCAAAGTGTGGTACTGTGAAAAAATCCACCAAATTTAACCCTGTAAAATCACTCGTTTTCGCGCTATTTTCATCCATAAGCGTAGCATATCTAGTATCTGGTGCAGCCACGATCGCTCCCGCCGACTCGCCGATATAAATTTTACCCGCTTTGACCGCATTTTTTATAGCTTGGGCGGCGCACGATTTTCGTAGCTCATTAAGCAGATAAAATGTATTTCCACCGCTAACGTAAATGATATCGCACTGACTAATGGTAGATAAAATTTCATCTTCACAAGATGGCTCATCTTGACTAGATACTAGCGCTGCCGAATCCTTGGCGCAAGAGACGTCAAGGCGTCTTAGCCTCACGCCAAATTTTTCTAAAATCTCCACCGCTTCGTCTACATAAAAATTCACTTCTTCAAATTTTGCTGCCGTATCGATAAAAACAATATCTTTGCCTTGAAAATTTACCACTTCATCAATCTTGCTCGCAACCTCCGCAAAATAAGAGCAAAGAAAAATATTCGCCATTTCTTAAATCCCTTTAAAATATAAATTTGCAAACGCATTATATCTAAACGAGCCTAGAAACGTTCGTGTTTCGTGTCGCTCGCGTCTTGCTCCACAGATAAATTTTAGCGATTTAAGATATGGATATTGGTATAAAAATTTGATAAATTTTTCCTCAAATTTGAGCTTAAAACGACAAGGCAAAGTTTTTGCCCCGTTTTGCTCACAGCTTTTAAAAAGTGTTAGGCGAGGCGGATTTTGATTTACAAAATTTAAGAAAGTTAAGGCAAAGTCTTGCGAGATGGTTTTAAATGTTTTCTACGTCACTATGCTCTTATCTAAACAAAAGAAATAAATTTCGTCCCAAGATAAGACATGCAGCCTATCGCAGGGCGAAATTTATACTCTGCTTGCAGTTACCAGCATAGACGCAAAAATCATTTAAAAGCGCTCGCAAGACGAGTCGCCGCCCTACTCAAAGATATTTTTGTGCAAGATTTCTTCTAGCACAACAGTCGCGTAGCTTCCTTTTTGCAGCGTAAAATTTATCGTAAAGTGTGCTTTTTCTTCGTTATATTTGTAGCTCGTATCCTCCAAGTAGCACCACGCAAAGCGCCTAGATCCCGTCATTTTAGCTTTATATTCATTTGCCTGCGCAAAAATTTGATCCTCGGCTGCCCTGGCCGCACCCTGTGCCTCATATGCCTTCGCGCCCGGGATCAGCCCGCAGCTAGTGATATCTCTAGCGTCAAAGCGCGTGCCCTCCGCGTCCAAATCTTCGCACAAAAAGCACTTACCGTGCGGGTAGTGGCCCAAAACTTCGCCCTCCATCAGCTTAAAAAATCTCTTTTGCGATTTTAAATTTTTCAAATTTTCGCCTCTCAGATACGGGTAAATTTGAGCTAGCTCGGAGAGGCTAAAATCCTGCGCAAATCTCGAAATCTCCACGCGTTTGCTAAGCCAGCGATTAAAAAGATCACTTTGATATGCCGAGATCAAAAAGTCGTTTAGCTTTACGTTTTTGCTCTTTTTGCCGTTTATCGTCCCGTTTTTAAGTAGCTCCAGTCCAGTTTCAGCATTATCGCCAAATTTACCAAAACGCTGATAGCCAAAGTAGTTTGCATAGCCCATTTTATCGATACTAACAAATGCTTGCTCTAGCTTTTTGGCATTACTTGGTAGTACTTTTTTTAAGCGGATAAAAAAGCTATTTCCCTTTAGATGTCCGATGCGAAGCTTATTTTTATGCGCATTTAGGCTTAAAATTTTCATCTTTTCGTGGCTAAAGTTTGCTAGATTGCTCTCAAATTTGCGTGGCATCGAGATAAACTGCGTCGTCATGCCTTGCTTGTCCTTTAGCCCGGCATAGCCAAAGTCGCGCATCTTAGCTCCTGTAACCTCGCTTAAGACATGCAAAGCCTCCTGCGTCGTCATATCTTTTTTAGAAATTTCAACGATTAAGTGCTCACCGTCACCGCTAAACTCGTAAAGTGGTATCTCACGCACGACAAAATCATCTGAATTTTTAGAAAAATATGCCTCGATGGGTGCATGAGTGAGTGCGTAAAGTGGCTTAAAAGTGGTGGTTTCTTGCATTTTGTTTTAACCTTTTATTTGAAATTTTTGCAAAGACGTTAATCTTTGTCCGTGTTTTTGCGGCGATCCTTTTGATGGCGTTTAAATTTTTAGGACTAAAAGTAAATAAAATTTCATACTCTTCGCCACTACTAAGCTCGATTTTGCTTAGCTTTTTTGTAAAATTAGCACCCTTTTTGCTAGCCTTTAAAAGCTTAGTAAGATCGGCATTTAGCCCATCTGAGACATCCATAGAGGAGTTTATAAGATGAGCTGCTTTGTAGAAAAATTTATCTCTTAAAATAGGCTTTTTAAATCGTGAGTTTTTTGAAATTTGAGCTAGCCTTAGAAGCGAATTTAGCCCCTTTTTGCTACCTCCAAGCTCGCCAGTAAAAGCCACCAGATCTCCGTATTTTGCATTTTTCCTAAGCACAGCTTTGCCATTTAGCTCGCCAATTACACTAACGCTTATATTTAAAATTTTGCTACTTATCGTGTCGCCACCGATTATCCTTACGCCAAACTCCTCGCAAGCTCTATTTATGCCGCCACTTAGCTCTTTGATTTGCTGCGGCGAAAAATTCTTTGGCAAGCTAAGTCCAAGAAGCGCAAATTTTGGCCTAGCATTCATCACGATCGTATCTGAAAAATTTACGATCATCGCCTTATAGCCGATCTCTTCAAGGCTTAGCCAGCCATGCTTAAAGTGCGAATTTTCAGCAAAAATATCCTTGCTAAAGACCTGCTTGCCAAGCACAGCCGCATCATCGCCAATATAAGCGTTACCAAAGCATTCAATCGTGAAATTTTCTTTATCCATCGGGCCATTATAATGAAACTCCTTTTAATTTTAGGATAAAATAAGCCAAAAAAGGAGCCAAATGCAAAAAATAGAAATTTTTAGATTTAATGCAAAAAAGGATATTTTGTCGTATTTTAAACCATATTTTTTAGAAATTTTAGATTACACAAACCTTGAAGAGCTATTTTTGCATGTTAAAAAGATTGATCCCTATTTTCAGCCAACAACTGACTTTGTGAAAGTAAATGATGTTGTAGCGAACACTGCTGAACCATTAGAGAATTTATATGAGAAATTTGTAGGTGAGCTTGTGATTTCGCCACTTGATGAAAAAAGAGCGGTTTTAGATCTTGAGATAAATGATGACGACTTTTGGGAGAAATTTAAGCCATTTGAGAAATTTTGCGATCAAGCAGACAAAGAATTTTATGCGAGCTTAAAGTCATATTTTTATGCTGATTTTGTGAGAGATTATGAGCCAAATTTTATAGGTGCAGCGGCCATCATACTAGCTCATCATCTTTATAAAAAAGAAAAAAATGATGAGATCATGAGGCTTATCAACAATGAAAATGGTATTTTAATAGCTTGCAAGATTGATGATTTTATCTTTGGCGGAAGCGAAATTTATACCAAAGCGATTAGGTTTTTTAAAGAAATTTTAGGGATAAAAGAGGATGAAACCTCAAAAAATGAGCTTGAAAAGATAAAGAGTTTGGATAAATTTAAAGAGTTTAAAATAGCCGTAAGCGATAAAATCCCTGTAAATTTAGATAGATTTAGAGCAAATTTTATAAATCTAAACATCAAATTCCCTTGTGGATTTGAGCTTTTAAAAGTAAACGAAAAGCTTGCATTTGCACTTGCAAGCAAGACCATCTTTAATGCGTTTGATAGCGGAGCTGATTTTTTACTAGCTAGCAATGATGCTGAGTTTTATATGTTTGATACGCTTTCAAAAAAGCTTGAAAAATTTGCAAACAGAAGTTTGCAGGATTTTTATATTTTAAGAGTTAGCGAACTGATCGAGCTTGAAAATGGCAAAATTCCAGCAAGCCTAAAGGAGCATACGCTAAAAGTAAATCTAGTCTAAAACTAGAGAATTTATTTTTGCAAAGTTGCATTTTGCTCACTTAAGGCTTCTTCTTTTTCGTCTTCTTGCCTTATCTCATCGTACCTTGCTTTGGCATTTTCATAAACACCAGCTGGTAGGCTTATGTTTAAATCATCCCTTAAGCTCATCACATCATCACAAGCATTTTGGTAGCCAAGGTCGCAGCTTTTCATATAATAACTCACGCCAAGCTCGATATTTGAGTGCTTTTTTAGATCACTATCCATTTGCTCATTTATCTCTTCATTTACAAACATATCGCCCAAAGCCTCGCATGAAAGCACATCTTTTTGCTCACAACCATCATAAAAAATTTCATACGCAGTTGCGTAATCTCCGGCATTTAGCGCCTCAATGCCTCTGTCATAATCATCGATGTCAAAGCTAAATGCTAAATTTAAAGCTAGGATTAAAAAAACTATCTTTTTCATATAAAGCTCGGTGCGTCGTTTGAAAATAGTATAAGATCGCCAGCACGCGTATTTTGAGCTAGAATTTCTTGCATTTTATTTTTATCCTTTAAGATGATGATCTTTGGCTTTACGATGTGCTTTAGTAAAACTTCAGCATTTAGTGAGCTTGTAATGATGACAAGATCGAAAATTTCATTTATCACCTTAGCTAAATTTGCATTTTGCTCTGCATCGCTCTCAACGATACCAGGTGTTAGCAGTACTTTTCTGCCAGCATAGGTGCTTACTAGCTCGTAGCTTGCGCTCATACCTGAGAAATTTCCATTAAAACTATCATCGATTATCAGCTTGCCGCCAGCCTCGATCTTGCTTAGGCGGTGCTCTACGTTTTTCATCTTAGATAGCGCTCTATCTACCGCCTCATCGCTCATTTTTAGGTATCTTGCCACCTTGATGCAAACGGCTAAATTTGTAGCGTTAAATTTGCCAAGTAGCGGCGAAGCGTAGTTTTTGCCATCAAGCATAAACGAAATTCCATCTAAATTTGCATTTATATCTTTTAAACTCTCATCATAAATTTCTAAATTTTGGCTTGGCTCTTTTTTTGTCGAGCTATGTAAAAATACCATTTGTAAACGAGCGCTTTGAAGTGCTTCTAGCTTGGTGGCTCGGATATTATCAAGCGTTTTAAAATACTCAATGTGTTGCGCGCCGATCTCGCCTACGATTACTATTTGCGGATTTAGAAATTTAGTGATCTCTAGGATGTCGCCCTTTAGCCTAGCGCCTGCTTCTGCGATGTAAATTTGCGTTTGCTCGCTTAAATTTTCATTGATATCTTTGATGATGCCAGCCATTGTATTTACGCTGCGAGGTGTTTTGTAGCAGACAAAGCTATCTTTTAAAATTTCAAATAAGAAATTTTTGATACTAGTTTTGCCGTAGCTTGCTGTGATCAAGATGATTTTTAGATCTTTGTTTGCGCCAAGTTTTTTAAGCGCCTTGTTTTTAAAGCCTTGAAATTTAATCTTTTCTAAAATTTCACTAAAAAATAGGCTCACAACCAAGACAAAAAGTGGCATCGGAGCCAAAAATGCATTGTGAATGATGAAATTTAGAGCGTAGTTTAGAATAATAGCGCAAGTAAGGATCACAAAAAAGTGCTTGATCCTGCCAGTAATTACTAACTTTTTATCAAGTTTTTTGTGCCAAAGATAAAGAGCTGGCAAAAGCGCAAAGTAAAAATAGATAAAAAACCACTTGCCAGTCGTGTAAAAAAGCACCAACGGTACAATAAAGAAAAAGACGTGCCAAGCAGGCTTTGTGAAGTGAAAAAGTACGCGCTCAGGCCTATATGAAAACCACTGAAAGCAAGTGATCACATAAAAAGCGAGCGCAAAGATAAATAAAACTGTGCTTATGCTTAAAAATATATTCATCTTATCTCCTCGATCCCGCTCTCATCGTCATCTATCACGACATTTTTAGCCTCATTTAGCTCAAATTTTAGCCCTTTTTCTATCTCGTCACTTATGAATTTAGCGTGAAGTAAAAAGAAAAAATGATCACCATTAAGTGGGAAAAATGAGCTATTTTTTATGAGCTTATGTATGCTCTCTCCGCTTGTTATAGGCGTTGCCTTGTCATTTTCGCCCCAGAATATCAAAGCCTTGCCACCAAAGCTAGCAAAATGCTTTGTAAAATCCTCATCAACTACGTTTTTTAGGGTCTCATACATCACTCTATTCATACCGCTTACATCTTTTGTGGCAAAGAATTTATAAAATTTTCCAAATCCAAAAAGCTTAAAAATTTTAAAAATAGCGATCTTTGTGCGCACGATAAATGGCTTTTTGACAACTATGCCAGCTGAGCTTAAAAGCACAAGATATGGCGGTTTTAGAAGCGTTGCGACCTTGCCACCAAAGCTATGACCTACGATGATATCTGGCTTTATGCCAAGCTCATCGCAGAAATTTTCAACAATTTTTGCATAATCGCTTGTTTTTAAAGGATCAGTAATTGAGCTTTTACCAAAGCCTGGCATATCGATATAAACGTGGCACAGTTCGCTCAAATATGAGCCAAATGCCTTTTTCATTATCTCTTTATTAGCGCCCCAGCCGTGCAAGAAAAGCACTATTTTTTTGCATTTTGGATTTACTACTTCGTAGCTGATCTCATACTCATCTGAGCCGTATTTTACCGCCCTACTCGCCATCGTTCTCTCTTTTTTTCGCAGTATAAATGCTCTCAAGCACGCTCACTGCCTCGCAAAGGCGCTCATATTCTTCCATATTCAAAAGCACTGCTTCAAATTTATTATTTTTAACAATGACCGCTCTTTTTAATTCATTAGCTCCCACACGAGAGAGCACTGAACTAAAATTTCTAACCACTTCAGTTGCTGTATAAATTTCATCTTTTGTAAAAGTTACCATTGTTGCTCTTTGTGTAAAATTTTACGTAAAATATCACAAACTACTTTATAATCTACTAAATGGCCTAAATTTTTCCGCGACCTTTTACTGAAGTGATCGAGTTTATAAAGCTATAATCGATCTTTATATTACGCTCTCTTGGAAGTGAGTTTGCAAGAGCATTTAAAGTGCTCTCAAAATCCTCAAATAGATAGTTTGCAAGGCTTCCTGGATTTGGATTTATCTCATTTAGATAGACCTCATCATCTATCACAAAGAAGTCGCATCTAATGATCGCTCCGTCAAATCCACAATCATAAATTTTTGAAAAGTTAAATTTAAGCTTTTGTTTTAGCTCCTCAGAAATTTCAGCCTCTTTTACCTTGTTTTCATTTGAAAAGCTAAGATACTTTTGCTCGTAGTCAAGAAATTCTTTCTTTTTTGGCTCTTCGATGATAGAAAATTTTATCTTTCCATCTATCTTACAGCCTGCGAGGTTATACTCTTTTACTCCCTTTATAAAAGGCTCGACAAGTACATCCTTATCAAACTCAAATGCCACGTCTTTTGCATAAGCTAGCTCACTGGCGTCATGCACTATGTTTACACCGATGCTGCTTCCAAGTCTTGCTGGCTTTAAGATAATAGGATAGTGAAATTTTGGCTGGCTCTCACGAGTTAGCATCTCATAGTCAAGCGCCTTTACGCTAGCTTTTTGCGCTAGAAATTTAGTAAGCTCTTTGTTGTAGCTAAGCGCACTTACTTCAAGCCTTGGACCTATATATTTTATGCCGTAAAAGTCAAAAAGTGCCGCTATCTTGCCATCTTCGCCGTCCATGCCGTGGATCAAATTTATAATGACATCGCACTCTACTTTTTTATCGCCAAAAAGAGAGTGTATGAAAAATCCACCTTTAGATAAAATGAGCCTTTTTGAATTTTTGTATTTGCCAGAGCTAAAGAAATTTGCTCTCATATCTTTTTGCTCGATAAGATAAAAATCTCTATTTGCGTCACAAAATATAAATTTTAGCTCTTGTTTTAGGACATTTTTTAAAACTATCGCACTAACTATGCTTATCTCATGTTCATAGCTCTTTGCTCCAAATATCACACCTAAATTCATCTTTTTAATCCTTATCCTAATTTCTTTAATGCTTCTTTTATAAGATCACTCGTATTTTCACTCTTGCACTCAGGCAAAATTTTCACTATCTTCTCACGTTTAAAGCCAAGCGCCTCAAGTGCCAAAAGCGCTTCGTTTTGGTAGCTTGGCACGCTCTCATCACTTATAAGTTTTGCATCACTTAGCTCAGCTATGATGCGTCTAGCAGTCTTTGGTCCGATACCTGGCACGCTTTTAAAAGTATCCGCATCTCCGCTTATTATGGCATTTGTAAATGCTTGTGAGCTTAGACTTGAACAAACTGCCATAGCCGTGCTAGCTCCGATACCATTTAATTTAATAAGCATTTCAAACATCTTTTGCTCATTTGCATCCAAAAAGCCATAGAGTAAATTTGCGTCCTCTCTTATGATCTGTGTTATGGCAAGCTCGACTTTTTCGCCCTTGCTAAGCTTGGCTGAGCAAAAAAGCGAGATGAAAATCCCATAGCTTACGCCGCTATTTGTTTTAAGTATCACAAATGCGGGATCTTTTCTGCTGACGATACCTTCGATCGCTTTTATCATCATTTAACCTTTTATTCTTAAAAATTTGTATCTGTGTAGTCTTCTAATTTATTTGACTTTTTGATCTTATACTCAGCCTCATCGCCATCGCCGATCTTCTCCAAAGTAATGGCATGAGCGGTCTCATTTTGCTTTGAGATATAAGTGACATTTTGTGGAGGATCAACGATAACAAATCTAATCTCATTTAGTTCAACCCAGTTGCCTCTATTTATCACCTTTGCAGAAAATATTCCATTTTGCATGATCTCAAGCTCATCTTTTAGAGTAGCTAGCAACTCTTTTTTATCCTTAAAAATTTTTAGCAAAGTGTTGTATTCATTGACTAAACCTTGATACTCTTTTAGCTTTTTCATAAAGGTAACTGGCGGTATCACTTTAGCTTTTGAGAGCTCTTCTACCTTTGCTTTTATGGTATAAATCGAGTCTTTATTTTCATTTATGACATTTTTCTTTGTTTCAATATTTTTTAGAAGTGAGGCAAGCTCTGCTTTTGTATTTTCGATCTTATTTAATTGCTCTTGCGTAGCCTCAGCACTCTCAGGCATTTTACTGGTATCGATTATAAATTTATTGTCAGTGCCTCTTAGATATCTTACGTCTATTAAGTGTGAAGCTGTGATAGTGCAGTTTGAGCCAAGCGTATTTATTTGGATATTTTGAGCGGTTATAGAGCCACCAACGACGCTATTTATCTTAACTCTTTTTGCTACGACATTTCCGCCTTCTAGCCTATCTATCTCGACATTTTCAGCTTCAACCTTACCGATATGGATAGAAATTTTTGCATTCTTTGCATAAATTTTAGCCTTTTGGTGTGTTTGACCGCCGATTATTACTTCATTTGCTTTAACCATCGCATTTGCACCGACGTTTCCTCTTACCTCGATCTCGTCAGCTTCCACGATGATGCCAGTACCGATGGCGTCTTTTATAGTATCAGTTTCCCTAACCACCAAAGTCACATTTGTATCAGTGCCTGCTTGAATAGAGCCAGTTGTTTTAAAATTTGCTTCATTTATCTCTATACGCTCTTCAATGTCAAATGAGCCATTCTTCTCAACTACATATCCTGATTTTTTAGCGATATATATTATGCTATCGTCATTTTCTACTCTCTCTATATTTTCGCTTATACTTATCTCTTTGCCAGTATCTTCTTTTGGCTTTTCTACTGCTAATAATTTGCCTCTCGCATCACGGCCATTTTGCCCTTCGTGAGACTTTTTCTCTTCCATTATCACTTCATCTTGTGCCACGCCAAAAACAAAACCTCTATCAGCGTAATCAACCTTATCTTCCTCTTTTATCGCATCAAGTTTATCTTTGTAGTAGTAAAGTATCTTTGCATCGGTAGCTTTTTTTGGATTTATACCTTGTGTTATGTTTAGTATGTAGTCTTTATCAAGTTCGCCCTTTACATGCACAACTGAGGCTATTTGTTTTAACTCATCTTTTAGTTTGCCGATCCTTATACCTATTAAAATTTGAGCTTTCATAAGCTGTTTGGCGATATATTCAAAAAGCTTATCTTCGTAATGATGTTCGTATTCACAATCTTTTGTGGCTTTTACCTTTGCGACTACTTTTGTAACTGTTGAATTTACACCGATTTCTATCTTTGGAAGCTTTGGCACAGCATTTAGCCTAACATCAAAAAATTCCACGTCATAGACCTGCTCGATCTCTAGTGTCTCGTCAAGATAAAAAGCATTATCATCAAAAAAGTCTAAATTTTCTTCAGGGACAAAAACTGGCTCTTCATTATCTTTATTTTTATAATAAGTTAAAATATCTAAAATTTTAAAATCTATAAATTCTACCGGTACGCTGTATTGTTTGCTTAGTTCTTTAAGCGATATATAAGGCGTTGAAGTTTGAATTTGCGTTGGCGGTAAAAATCTCTCGTTTTCTTGCACGTTCTCGCTCAAAATTGATCCATTTCACATAAA